>CAUQKD010000214.1:0-4371 GCA_963518365.1 uncultured Lachnoanaerobaculum sp.
TTGCTTACTACAGAAGAGATATTCAGACTTATTGTATCACTTGTTATTTTTAAGAGCCGCACATGGATGATCAGTCTATCACAGTGATGTATATTCTATATTTAAAAAATATGTCTTTAATATATTTAAGCTATTCTAACAACTCATTCATTATAAAATCCCCTTTTTCTTAAACATATCATAAAAAAGGAAAAGGGGATTTCTTATAGTTTATTTACTCATGCACCTGTCCCGGCTTTTATAATACGGACATTGAGTTTTAACAATGATTGTGATATTATAGAGGCAGTTTGTCTATAAAATATAAGGCATTGCCTAAGAATAAGAGAGGTATATTATGGCTGTTTTTTTATCAACATTATTAGGAAGTGTAGTTAAGGCTATTATTTTTGGAATATTAGCATTAATAGGCATCAAACTGGGCAAAAAAGTAAGAGATATAAGAAGAGGAAAGTAACAGATATATGTGTAACAAAAGTGTAAACGGTGAAAACGGAGTAAACCAGATAAGGAAAAAATTCTTAGAGTTCTTTGAAAGCAAGGGACATTTAGTTATGAAGAGCTTTTCTTTGGTTCCTCATAATGACAATTCACTACTACTAATCAACTCAGGTATGGCACCGCTTAAACCATATTTTACAGGTCAGGAGATACCGCCGAGAAAAAGAGTATGTACATGTCAGAAATGTATTCGTACAGGTGATATTGAAAATGTGGGAAAGACTGCAAGACATGGTACATTCTTTGAGATGCTTGGAAATTTCTCCTTTGGTGACTACTTTAAGCATGAGGCTATTGCATGGACATGGGAATTTTTGACAGAAGTGGCAGGGCTTGACCCGAACAGACTTTATCCGTCAGTATATTTAGATGATGATGAAGCGTTTGAAATTTGGAATAAAGAGATTGGTATTCCGGCAGATAGAATATATAAGTTCGGAAAAGAAGATAACTTCTGGGAGCATGGAGAAGGACCTTGCGGACCATGTTCAGAAGTTTATTATGATAGAGGCGAGAAATACGGCTGTGGAAAACCGACTTGTACAGTAGGTTGTGACTGTGACAGATATATGGAAATCTGGAACAATGTGTTTTCACAGTTTAACTCGGACGGTAAGGGAAATTATACGGAACTTATCCAAAAGAATATAGATACAGGTATGGGACTTGAAAGACTTGCAGTAGCACTTCAGGATGTGGAGTCAATATTTGAAGTGGATACCATAAAAGCACTTCTTGATAAAGTGGCGGAGCTTGCACATACATCATACAAAGAAGATGAGAAAAAGGACGTGTCACTTCGTCTTATTACAGACCATATCAGATCATGTACATTTATGATTTCGGACGGTATTATGCCAAGCAACGAGGGCAGAGGTTATGTACTTAGAAGACTTTTAAGAAGGGCCGCAAGGCATGGAAGAATGCTTGGTATAAAGGATACTTTCTTGGCAAACCTTGCAAATAAAGTTATTGAACTTTCCAAGGACGGTTATCCTGAACTTGAAGAGAAGAAAGAGATGATTCTAAAGGTTCTTACTGAAGAGGAGAATAAATTTAATAAAACTATTGATCAGGGGCTTTCAATACTTTCAGATATAGAAGAAAATCTTTCTAAGAGCGGTCAAAGGATAATTTCAGGTGAAGATGCCTTCAGATTGTATGATACATACGGATTCCCTCTTGATCTTACAAAGGAGATAATAGAGGAAAAAGGTTTCAGTGTGGATGAGGACGGCTTTAATAAAGCTATGGAGGCACAGAGAAATCAGGCAAGAGCAGCCAGAAAAGCTACAAATTATATGGGTGCGGATGTTACAATCTATCAGTCACTGGATCCGAAGCTTACATCAGTGTTTGAAGGATATGACAGCCTTACAGATACCGGAAAGATAACAGCACTTACAACAGAAGATGAGATAGTTGAAGCTGTAGCAGAGGGTGATCATGGCACAATTATCCTTGATAAGACTTCATTTTATGCCACTATGGGTGGACAGAATGCCGATATAGGTATTATAAAGACAGTCAACTCCGTGTTCAATGTGGTGGATGTTATAAAGCTTGGCGGCAATAAAATAGGTCATGTGGGCTATGTAAGTCAGGGAATGTTTAAGCTTGGCGATACTGTGGAAACTGTAGTAGATGCGGAGAACAGAAGAAGGACAGCTGCGAACCACTCGGCAACTCATCTTTTACACAAAGCTTTAAGAGAGGTACTTGGTAACCATGTTGAGCAGGCAGGCAGCTATGTAGATGCAAAGAGGCTTAGATTTGATTTTACACATTTTAAGAGTCTGTCAAAAAAAGAACTTGATGATGTAGAGGCACTTGTAAACAGAGAGATAAATAAATCGCTTCCTGTGGTTACAGATGTGATGGATGTAGAGTCTGCCAAAAAAAGCGGTGCTATGGCACTCTTCGGTGAGAAATATCAGAAAGATGTAAGGGTTGTGAGCATGGGAGACTTCTCAAAAGAGCTTTGTGGCGGTACTCATGTGCATAATACAGCCGATATCAAACTTTTTAAGATAATTTCAGATAACGGTATTGCAGCGGGCGTAAGAAGAATAGAAGCACTTACAAATGACGGTGTAATAGAATTCTACAAGAATATTGAAAACAGAATGAATGAGTGCGCCAAACTTTTAAAAACAAATGAGAATGAACTTGTATCAAAGACTGAAAGTGTCTTAGAAGAGATAAAGACTCTAAAGTCTGAGAATGAGAAGCTGAAAGCTAAACTTGCAAGCGAGGCACTTGAAGACAGCAAGGAAAGTATTGAAGAGATAGGCGGTATTAAGTTCATTGCAATGCATGTAAGCGGTGTTGAGATGAATGAGCTTAGAAATCTCGGAGATAAACTTAAATTTGATGTGGATGACGGAATGGTAGTACTTGCATCAGATGTTGACGGCAAGGTAAACCTGCTGTGTATGGCAGGTGATAAGGCACTGGCTGTGGGTGCGCATGCCGGAAATATTATAAAGGGCATTGCCGCAATTGTAGGCGGAGGCGGCGGTGGCAGACCGAACATTGCACAGGCCGGAGGAAAGAATCCGAAAGGCATCAAAGATGCACTTGATAAGGCGAAAGAAGTATTCAAAGCACAGCTGAATTAGGGGGCGATTATGCGAATTTTACAAGCAAAAGATTATAAAGAGATGAGTGAGATGGCGGCGGATATCATAGGGGCACAAGTTTTATTAAAACCTGATGCCGTACTTGGACTTGCTACAGGTTCCACACCTATCGGAACCTATGAAGAATTGGTGAAAAGATATGAGGCCGGCAGACTTGACTTCAGCAAGATAAAGACAGTAAATCTTGATGAGTACAGAGGACTTACAAAGGATAATGCTCAGAGTTACTATTACTTTATGCACTCACATCTTTTTGACCACATCAATATAGACAAGACTAATACCAATGTACCTGACGGTATGGAGCCTGATGCACTGAAGGCAGGAGAGGATTATGAGAATATCATAAATAAATTCGGCGGCATTGACTTGCAGCTCTTAGGTCTTGGAAACAATGGTCATATCGGATTTAATGAGCCATGTGATGAATTCATAGATAAGACTCATGTAGTAGATCTGACACAGAGTACAATAGAGGCAAATAAGAGATTTTTTGAAAGTATTGATGATGTGCCGAGGCAGGCATATACTATGGGAATAGGCAGTATTATGAGAGCAAAGCGTGTACTTATGCTTGTAAGCGGCAAGGGAAAGGCACAGATAGTAAAGGATGCATTCTTCGGACCTGTGACACCTAAGGTGCCGGCATCGGTGCTGCAGCTTCACAATGATTTTATTTTGATAGGTGATGCGGAGGCTTTATCATGCTTATAAAAAATGCTATTGTATTTGACCCTGATAAGGTATTTAGAAACAGAGAGATAAATATTTCAGGAGAAAAATTCGTAGAGTCATCATTTATAAATCTTGGATTTTCATCAGATAGTGATAAAAAGTATGAAAAAAGACAGATAGATGCTACAGGGCTCTACGCAATACCCGGACTTATAGATATACATTTCCATGGCTGTATGGGTGATGATTTCTGTGACGCAAATGACGACACTATAAAGAATATAGCAAAATATGAGGCAAGGTCAGGGATAACAAGTATATGTCCTGCAACTATGACCATCTCAAAGGATGAGCTTAGAGAAGTTATGAAAAAGGCTGCCGCATATGATAATGAAGAGGGTGCAAAGCTTGTAGGCATAAATATGGAAGGCCCTTTTATAAGTGAAGCAAAAAAAGGTGCACAGTCATCAAAGCATATCTTGAAATGTGATGCAAAGTTGTTTGATGAGCTTAATGAATTATCGGGAAATATTATAAAGCTTGTAGATATCGC
>CAUQKD010000215.1:0-4306 GCA_963518365.1 uncultured Lachnoanaerobaculum sp.
TCAGGATGCCGTAAATGTAGCCGAGACTTTCAATGCAAAGCTTGATATCACAGGAGTAATACTTACAAAGCTTGACGGTGACACCAGAGGCGGTGCTGCTCTTTCGGTACGTGCCGTTACAGGTAAGCCGATACTCTATGTAGGTATGGGCGAGAAGCTCTCTGATTTGGAGCAGTTTTACCCTGACAGAATGGCAAGCAGAATACTTGGAATGGGTGATATTCTTTCGCTTATTGAAAAGGCCGAGATGGATATGGACAGCGAGAAGGCAAAGAAGCTTTCTCAAAAGATTGCCAAGGCGGAATTTGATTTCAACGACTTTTTAGATCAGCTTGAACAGCTGGAAAAGATGGGCGGAATGGCAAGTATACTCAGTATGTTGCCGGGAATCGGAGGCAAGGCCGCACTGCCGCAGGTGGATGACGGCCAGATGGTAAAGATAAAGGCTATAATACAGAGTATGTCCGAGAAAGAAAGACTTGATCCGAGTCTTTTAAATCCGTCCAGAAAAAACAGGATTGCAAAGGGTTCAGGTGTAAATATCGGTGAAGTCAATCGTCTGGTTAAGCAGTTTGAACAGATGAAAAAGATGATGAAGCAATTCCCGGGAATAATGAAGAATAACAAAAAGCGAGGAGCCCTCGGAGGTCTTTTCGGCGGGAAGTTAGGTTTTTAAGGATTCTATTCTAAATATTAGAATTGATCATATATAGATTTTTATAGCTATTAGGAGGATAATAAAATGGCAGTTAAGATGAGATTAAAGAGAATGGGACAGAAGAAGGCACCTTTCTACAGAGTAGTAGTTGCTGATGCTCGTTCACCAAGAGACGGTAGATTTATCGCTGAGGTCGGTACATACGATCCTACAGTTGATCCAAGCGTAATCAAATTTGACGAGGAGAGCACAAAGAAGTGGCTTTCAAACGGTGCACAGCCTACAGACAGAGTTGCTAAGCTTTTAAAGAGTGCCGGTTTAATATAATAAGGACTGAATATGAAAGAAGTCATTGAAGTTATAGCAAAAGCTTTGGTTGACGACCCGGCTTCAGTAAAGGTGGAAGAGACAATTGACGGTGATACTACTGTTTGTACACTGTCTGTAGCCGAGGCTGATATGGGCAAGGTTATAGGTAAGTCAGGAAAGATAGCAAAGGCTATACGTTCCATAATAAAATCAGCATCTATAAGAGCTGAAAAGAAAGTAGTATTAGAGATAAAATAACAAGCAAGCTGCTACATATGTAGTGGCTTTATTGTTATCTAAAAGGCTTATTAAATAATTTTGAGAGTGAATAAAAATGATAGATAGATTTAGAGTGGGAGTCATTACAAGTTCTCACGGAATAAAGGGTGAGGCAAAGGTTTATCCTACATCCGATGACTCAAACAGATTAAAAAAGATAAAAAAGGTATATGCAAATATCAAGGGAGTTGAGACAGTACTTGATATTGAAAGTGTCAGATTTCAAAAGAATATGGCACTTGTAAAATTCAAGCAGTTTGATAATCCGGAAGCAATACAGGCTTTAAGAAATGTAGACCTTTTTGTTGACAGAGAAAATGCCACACCGCTAAAAAAGAATGAAAACTATATTGCCGATCTTATAGGGCTTGATGTGATAGATGAAAACAACACTCGGATAGGAAAGGTTACAGATGTTTTCCCTACAGGTGCAAATCATGTAATGGAAGTTGATATGGGTGAAAAGAAAGTACTTTTCCCATATATCAGCCAATGTATACTGGATGTAAACCTTGAAGAGGGAGAAATTAGAGTCCATGTTTTGGACGGACTTTTGGATTTATAATATGAAGTTTTTTTGTTTAACATTATTTCCTGAAATGATAGAAATGTGTATGAACACAAGTATAGTCGGTAGAGCTATAAAAAATGAGTTGATATCAATGGAAGCTATAAATATTCGTGATTATACACTTGATAAACATAGAAGAGTGGATGATTATCCTTACGGCGGCGGTGCAGGTATGGTAATGCAGGCTGAACCTATCCATAAAGCCTATGAAAGTATATGTGACAGGCTTGGTAAGAGAGCGAAGCTTATATATCTTTCACCACAGGGTAAGGTATTTAATCAAAATGACGCCAAAGAGCTTGCAAAGCTTGATGAAATAGTATTTCTTTGCGGACATTATGAGGGTGTCGATGAAAGAGCACTGGAACTTACAAATGCGCAGTGTTACTCAATAGGTGATTATGTGCTTACAGGAGGTGAACTTCCTGCACTTGTGATGATGGATGCAATTGCAAGGATGGTGGACGGCGTGCTTACCAATAATGAAAGCGCTGATTTTGAGTCATTTGAAGACAATTTGCTTGAGTATCCGCAGTATACAAGACCTGTAGAATATGAGGGACTTAGGGTGCCTGATATGCTTCTTTCAGGTCACCATAAAAATATAGAAGAATGGCGCAGAAAAGAGTCTATAAAGAGGACTTATCTTAACAGACCGGATTTACTAAAGAATGCCGATCTTTCAAAAAAAGATTTGGAGTATCTGGATGAGTTAAAAAAGGAAGGCGGTGAATGTAATGATTAGAGAAGAGATAAATGAGATAAAAAAGCAGTTTAATAAGGATACAAGTGTTATTACAAAGTATGCCGGATGCTATGTTGATGCTGAAAAAAATATAAAATTTATGACAAAGGATGCTTTTTACTCACTGCCTGAGGAAGACGCCTTCAAATATGAGGAGATTTTCAGAAAGACTCTATCAGGTGCTGTAGGAAAATCTTTGCTGACTCTGGATTTTTCCATTGATGAGGAAGGCGAAGATACTCCGCATGCATTTCTTATGAAACTTAGAGAGAGCAGACTTGACGATGAGTTGATTTTGGATGAATTTTTCAGAAAAGTTATTGACGCTTATGAGTATGCCGAAAACTACTATATTATACTTGTAGATATGATGTATGACATACCCGGTAAGTCAAGTGATAAGCTTTCAATGGAAGATGCTTCAAATGAAGTTTATCACGGTCTGCTTTGCAGTATCTGCCCTGTCACATTGTCAAAGCCGGCACTCAGCTATTTTGCAAATGAGGGTGTAATTGCAAACAGAATCAGAGATTGGATTGTAGGTATGCCTATGCACGGTTTTTTATTTCCGGCTTTTACAGACAGAACTACAGATATACACGCGGCACTTTACTTCAGCAAGAAAAACGATGCTCTGAATGAGAGCTTTATAAACGAGATTATAGGTGTAAATCCTCCGATGTCGTCAGTAATGCAAAAAGAGACTTTTGAAGCAGTATTATATGATGTCTTAAGAGATGAGCTTACAATGCCTGTGATGTCGGCTCTCAGTTCAAATATGCTTGATCTTATTGCAGAAAATTCCCAAAATCCCGAACCGCTTGTACTTACCAAAAACGATATGGTAAAACTCATATCAAAAAGCGGTGTCTCTGATGAGGCTGTAGAATCATATGAGAAAAGTGCGGATGCGGATATTGAGGTACTCGCAGACAATGTGGTCGATACAAGGAAGTTTGAGGTAAAGACTCCCGGTATCACCGTAAAGACGGATACGGATTCTATCGAAAAGCTTGAAACAAGAGTGATAGACGGCAGAAAATATTTGCTTGTACCTATTGAGGATGATGTTGAAGTAAATGGAATGCCTGTGAAAGCGTAAATTTACAAAATTTACAAAATCAAGCTGCGAAAAACATTTTTCATATTGACTTTTTTTATAAAAAGTTTTAAGATTAAGTAAATAAAATAATAATTCTTCGGGGCGGGGTGTGATTCCCTACCGGCAGTATAGTCTGCGACCTGCATAGCAGTTGATTTGGTGAGATTCCAAAACCGACAGTATAGTCTGGATGAGAGAAGAGTGTTTTCAAGATTCGTTTAATCGCCCCCTATTCTTAGGGGGTTTTTATTTTGGAAAACACACTCCGAAGCATATGCTATGGAGGTAGTTTATGTTAACAGCAGTAGTTGATAATTTGGTTTTTGTGGCAGAATTCCTCGGAATTGTATTTGCCACATTTGTAGTCGCATTTGTCTTTGAAAAGATAGCAAATAAAAGGTCGGGGTATGGCGGGCCTGTTATTAACACTCAAAAGATTGCCATGATCGGTCTTTTCGGTGCAATAAGTACAATACTTATGATGTTTGAAATTCCGCTTCCTTTTGCACCTACATTTTATAAGCTTGACTTTTCAGAGTTGCCTATAATGATAGTTACCTTTGCTTTCGGTCCGGTGGCAGGCGTGCTTACAGAGTTTATAAAGATTTTACTTAAGGTGATGTTTAAGTCTACATCTACAGC
>CAUQKD010000216.1:0-4246 GCA_963518365.1 uncultured Lachnoanaerobaculum sp.
GGGGTAAGAACAGAGGACGTTCAGTAGAAGGTTTGCTTGAGAAGCTTACCAAGGTGGCTGCGGCACTGTTTTTGATTTTATCATTAGTATTAAATATTGTTAAATAATAAAAAGCACTCACACGAGTGCTTTTTATTATAAGTTTTATAAGGGTAGATATGTATAACATTATAGAGAACAGAAAAAAAATAATCATGGACTTTGTAGAAAGTCCGATGTATGTACCTATGAAGGCAAAGGAGCTGGCGACCTTCTTCGGTATTGAAAAAGCAAAAAGATATGAGCTTAATGAGGTCTTACAGGAGCTTTTGCTTGAAGGAAAGCTTGAAATAACAAAAAGAGGTAAGTACAGAAAGCCCGAGCATAATTTTTTGATCGGTGAATTTATGGCAAACCAAAGAGGTTTCGGCTTCGTAAGAGTGGAAGGAAGAGAATCGGATATATTTATACCTGCAGAGTATGTAAATAACGCTATGAACGGTGACACGGTAAAAGTGGTTATAGATGTGGAAAACGGTGAAAAAAGAGCTGAAGGACATATTATAGGGATAGAAAAACATGCAAATGTGCAGGTTGTCGGTTACTATCAAAAGAACAACAGATTCGGTTTTGTACTGCCTGATAACACCAAGCTTTTTAAGGATATATATATCCCTGAGACAAGGGGTAAGGGAGCCAAAACAGGCGACAAGGTAGTGGTTGAAATCACGGACTTCGGTGGAGATAAGAGAAAGCCTGAAGGCAAGGTGGTTGAAATCCTCGGAAAGAATACGGATGCGGGAGTAGACATACTTTCTATAGCAAAGTCATTCGGACTGCCTGAAAAGTTTAATGAAGAGGTGGAAAATGAGCTTAAGAGTATCCCGACCAAGGTATTAAAAAAGGATATAAGAGGAAGAGCGGACTTTAGAGATAAAGTAACTGTGACTATAGACGGTGAGGATGCAAAAGATCTTGATGACGCAATTACACTTGAAAGAAACGGCAATATATGGCAATTGGGAGTACATATAGCGGATGTTACTCACTATGTGAAAGAAAATACCGCCTTAGATAAAGAGGCGCTTCACAGGGCTACAAGTGTGTATCTGGTAGACAGAGTAATACCTATGCTTCCAAGAAAGCTAAGTAACGGCATATGCTCACTCAATCAGGGCGAAGACAGACTTGCACTCTCATGTATTATGGAGATAGATGAAAAAGGCAATATAATAGGCCACAATATCTGTGAGAGCGTTATCAATGTAAATGAAAGGATGACATATACGGCGGTCAATGAAGTCATCACAGACAGTAATGAAGAGACTAAAAAAAGATATGCCGAATATGTAGACTTGTTTAACGATTTTAAGAAGGTTTCAGATTTGCTTAGAGGAGCGAGGACAAAGAGAGGTTCTATAGACTTTGACCTGCCTGAAAGCAAGGTTATACTTGATAAAAACGGCAAGGCTGTCGATATAAAGCCTTATGACAGGAATGCGGCGACAAAGCTTATAGAAGATTTTATGTTGGCTGCAAATGAGACTGTGGCTGAGGACTTTTTCTGGCAGGATATACCTTTCCTCTACAGAGTACATGAAAATCCGGACCCTGAGAAGATGAAGAGCCTTGCAATATTTATCAACAATTTCGGATTTACACTGAGAAGAAAAAATGATGAGGTGTCACCTAAGGAATTTCAAAAGTTGCTTGCAAATATAGAAGGAAGTGATGTCGAGCCTATAATATCAAGAATTGCACTAAGAAGTATGAAGCAGGCAAGATATGATACGGTTTGTGTAGGGCATTTCGGCTTGGCTGCAAAATATTACACACATTTTACTTCACCTATAAGAAGATATCCGGATCTTCAGATACACAGGATAATCAAAGAGAATATAAAAAAAGGACTCTCAGGCAGGCGTATAGAACACTATAGGTCCATATTGGACAGCGTGGCCTTGCAGTCGTCTCAGATGGAGAGAAGGGCTGAAGAGGCGGAAAGAGAGACTGTAAAGTATAAAAAATGTGAATATATGTTAAATCACATCGGCGAAGAGTTTGACGGAATCATAAGCGGTGTTACAGGCTTCGGAATATTTGTGGAGCTTGAAAATACGGTGGAAGGCTTTATAAAGATGGCCGATTTGGAAGGTGATTACTTTGTATACAATGAAGCCGGATATGAGCTGGTAGGAGAATTTACAAAAAAGAAATTTGTTTTGGGTCAAAAAGTCAGAGTTAAGGTATACGATATTGACAGGCTTGCAAAAAGAATTGACTTCAAACTTGTAGAGGAGAAAAATGGCAGAGGGGATTAAGGTTATTGCAAATAACAAAAAGGCGTATTTTGACTATTTTATCTTGGAAAACTATGAAACAGGTATTGAGCTTTTCGGAACGGAGGTAAAATCTGTGAGAATGGGTCATGTTTCTATAAAAGAGTCATGGATAAGGATTGAAAAAGGAGAACTTTTCATAATGGGTATGCATATAAACCCGTATGAAAAGGGAAATATATTCAATAAAGACCCGCTCAGAGTAAGGAAGCTTTTGATGCACAAAAAAGAGATACTTAAGCTTGATGCAAAGCTTAATGAAAAGGGACTTACCATAGTACCTCTTAAAGTGTATCTGAAGGGAAGCCTTGTAAAAGTGGAAATAGGTCTTGCAAAGGGTAAGAAAAACTATGATAAGAGAGAGACACTTGCAAAGAAGACACAGCAAAGAGAAATAGAAAAAGCAATGAAGAGAAGCATGAGATAAACATTTGTTCGATTTTATTCTTGACAAACATATGTTCTTATTGTAATATTATGACATAGAACAAATGTTTGGAGGGAATATGAGAAAATTATTTTTAGCTTTTATTTTTACATTGTTTTTAGTCAGTTTTTTACTGGGCAGAGCCAATACCACAAGAGCTGATATGGATAGAGAGAATATAAGATATACCACAGTGAAAGTCGAGTATGGCGACAGCCTTGACAGTATATCAAGAAAATATAACAACACAGGCGTATCACATGCGGAGTACGTTAAAGATGTACTTAGGATGAACAAAATGGAATCCGAGAAAGTACATCCGGGTTGCTTTATAGTGGTAAGCTATAAAGAAGAATAAGCAAAGGGAGATCAACTCTCCCTAAGCTTTACGGCATTCCTTGCGCTTCTTCGTCTGTCATCCTCTATAGCTGCGTAGTGCTTTTTGGTGGTGTTTACATCACTGTGTCCGAGAACATCCGCTACCAGATATATATCTCCGGTTTCCTTATAAAGATTGGTGCCGTAGGTGGAGCGCAGCTTATGAGGTGTAATCTTTTTTAGCGGACTTATTATTCTTGCATATTTTTTAACCAGATTTTCGACACTGCGTACAGACATTCTCTTATTTTGCATGGATAGAAAGAAAGCACCTTCATGTCCGCTTTCTTCAAGTATAAGTACTCTTTCATCACAGTAGTTTTGTAGAGCTTCTTTCACTTCATCCGAGAAATATATAGTGACTTCCTTGCCGCCTTTTCTGTGTATCAGTATTCCGTTATTTTTAAAGTCCACATCTGAAATATTCAGTCCCACACATTCGGAGACTCTGATACCGGTGCCGAGCAGCAGTGAGAGTAGGGCAACATCTCTTACCTTGGTCTTTTCATGGTAAGCCTTTTGCCTGTCGCTCAGTCCTTCACCTTTTTCGGCTTCATCAATCATCATAGCGACTTCATCAATATCAAGTCTTATTATTTCCTTAGTATGAAGTTTAGGCAGCTGTACCCTTTCCATGATATTTTCACTGATTTTTTCCACACGATAAAAGTATTTAAAGACGCTTTTTAAAGTGGATATCTTTCTTTTTACGGCATTTTCCTTATTGGAGATTTTCCTGCCTTCACTGTCACGATACTTAAGATATTCCATAAATTCCTCTATATCTGTGACCGACAAATTTTCAAGTACTGAGAGCGGAATATCGGATATTTTGGAGTATGTACTTTTGATAATCGGATTTTCATTCAGTAAGAATTCCAAAAAGACCTTTATATCATAGGCGTAGGCGATTCTGGTTCTTGACAGGGTTCTGGGTTCGATACCTCTAAAGAAATCTTTGAAGAATGCAGGCAACTCGGAGAGCATCTTTCTAAGCTTTTGAATATTCTCTATATCAACTTGTTCACTGTATTTGAAATCTGACATAAACACTCCTAAATGAATACTGTAACCGTTATTTTCACATTATAACAAAAAACTATAAAATTATATAGAGTTATGT
>CAUQKD010000217.1:0-4200 GCA_963518365.1 uncultured Lachnoanaerobaculum sp.
TGCATACTGCTTCTCACTTTTTATCTTTTCCTGTCTCACTTAATTTTGTTGTAATCAGTGAGTACAGTTTTGTATTTTTAGGAAACTGATCTATAAAGGGGACAATGGTATTTCCATAAAAGATTAAACCTTCTCCCTCATTACTGTTTGTTACATAGGAAAGCTGGTGCTTTGAAATATTAAGCTTCTTAGCCAGTGTATCTCTATCCGTTCCCGCCTGATTAAGCATTAAAATAAAGTCGGTATTATCAAAGATATTTTCAATCTCCGGACTTGCAAGCAGATCTTTAATATTCTGTGTTAAGCCTGTAGGCATACCTCCCCATTTTCTGAATCTTTTCCAAATCTCTATAGAATAGTTGGCTGTTTGCGGTTCTTTTAAAAGAAGGTGAAATTCATCAACAAAATATCTTGTTGCTTTTTTACTTGCCCTATTTATTGTTACTCTGTTCCAAACCTGATCTTGTATTATTAACATTCCTATTTTTTTAAGCTGTTTTCCAAGTTCTTTAATGTCATAGCAAACCACCCTGTTGTTTGTATCTACATTCGTTCTGTGATTAAATACATTAAGGCTTCCCTTTACATAGATCTCCATCTCTACCGCAAGTTTCTTTCCTATTTTCTCCTCCTGTTTTCTAAGAAGATTATATAAATCTTCAAGTATAGGCATATTTTCAGGTATCGGATTTTCAAAATAGGCTTTATAAAGAATTGGCAAGCACCTGTCAATAACTGAGATTTCTTCCGCACTTAGCTTTTTCTCTCCAACTACAAGTTCAAAAAGGGACAGTATAAAATCAGATTTTAATGACAACGGATTATCTTCATCCGCATAGTCGGTGTTGATATCAAGGGGATTTATATAGTCTTTTGAAATCGGTGATATTTTAATAACCTGACCCTTTAGGGCATTAACAAGCGGAGAATATTCAGCCTCAGGATCTGCAATAATGATATCATCATCCGTAATCAAGAAAGCATTGGTAATCTCTCTCTTTGCCGCAAAAGATTTTCCGCTACCCGGTGTTCCAAGTATCAGCCCGTTCGGATTTTTAAGTTTCTTTCTGTCAGCCATGATAATATTTCGACTTAAAGCATTTAAACCGTAATACAAACTTTCACCCTTAATAAAGAGTTCCTCCGTTGTAAAGGGAATAAATACAGCCACCGAACTTGTAGTAAGTCCTCTTTCTATTTCCACCTCATTTATTCCAAGCGGAAGGCTTGCAACAAGCCCCTGTTCCTGCCTGTAGTTTAAGTTTTTAATGTTACAGTTGTGCCTGTTTGCAATGGATTTTAATGTAAATACGGTATTTTCAAGCTTAGTCCTACTTTTACCTGTACTCATAATAAGGATCGTTACTAAAAACATCTTTTCATCATGATTTTGAAGTTCAGAAAGTAGGCTTTTTGCCTCCGCTCCATAAGTAACAAGATCACTTGGCAGGATATCTATATCATATCCTGCTCTGATTGCTTTTTTATTTTCCTCAAGTTTCATCTTATCAAGGTCGGTTATTTTTCTTTTTATATTTTTAATCGCTTCCATCCTGTCAACAGCTTTGATATGAAAGGTAACGATCATATTTTCTTCCACCTCTAAAAATTCGGAAAGCATTTCATCCTTTATATCCGATGCTAAAATCTGTAGAAAGTTTACCTCTGCAAATACTTCTCCCATCTTAAAATATGTAGGCTTTGAAAAATTAAAGGAAGTCGGTACAATATATTCCTTTGTTGTAAGTCCGCTGTATTTCAAATCTTCAAAGTTAAAAATAAACCTGTTATCAGGATTTAATATATCGTGAATGACTTTTAAGCGTTCTTCTCCGTCAAGTACATAGCCCTTTACACCCATCTGCCTAAAGTTATTTAATATATCCGATTCTATTCTCTCTAATCTACTTTTTGCCTGCTTTAAATCCTCAGCTTTTATGGTAAAGGTTAAATACATATTTTTTGACAGTCCGTTATTTCCCTTGCTACTTTGATTTAGGAGCATTTGTCTATATTCATTTCTTATCTCATTGAAATCATCCTCGGTTTCTTTGATATTAATAAGCTCTTTCCTTTCTTCATTCTCACCTATGCTGTTAATATAGTTAAACTCCACTTCCACACTTGAATCAAAGAAATTAAGAAAAGAAGAAAAGTCGGCAAATATCCCCTCCTGATCCTCTTCTTCCATAAGTCTGTAATTAATATCAAAAAAGCGAATGGTTTTATTGTATTTATCCTTTTCAACCTGACAGATCCCGTCCTTTAACATTCTTTTATAGGGAATTGTATCCTGTACCGTTTCCTTTTTCTTAGACTTTATCAGAAAAGGAAACCATCCCTTTTTTATGAATGATTTCCCGTCTTTTTTATTGCCTGTATTCTTCCTGCTTAACTTTTTTAACTCGGATAATTCCTTACTGTTTTTCCTAAGCTCCATTTCATCCCTTTGTATTCTTTGCTCTTGTTTTTTCTTCTTCTCCTTATTCAATTCTTCTCCTCCCATTACTCTTTAAGCCGGACTTATTTATAGTTATTTTCTCTTTTATTTTGTCTTTCTTATCAGTGTTATAAATGCTTTTTATCTTATATACCCTTATCTTTTCAGCCTTATGAAACCTTACTATATATGCCAAATGCTTTTCAAATGGCAGATTATCTTTTTCATAAAGCGTTGCAAACAAAATCGGTAATACGACTATGCTCATCAGTATCATTGAAATATCCGTACTTAAAAAGTTTTTACATAACAGATAAACAGGAAAACCTAATAGTCCTGCTATACTAAAGCCGATTAGCTGTCTTTTAGTAAGGTTAAGGGCTACCTTTGTTTTTACTTTGCTAAGATCCTTCGGTACTTTTACATATGCCATAAACTTTTCTCCCTTGGTTCTTCGCTATTTGAAAGTGCTTCTATATGTTCCCAAAGTGAGATGATTTCCTCTTTTACCTTCTCTAATTCTTCTGCAAGTTCAAAATCAGCTTTACATAAGATATTTTCATCATCTTTTATTTTTACAAAGTCAAAATCTTTATCTAAAGGTACTGATGTATCCTGCTTTTTCCTGCTTACGATCTTTCCAAGCAAAACCCCTATAAAAAGCATTACTCCTGTTCCTAATATTATTCTCATTTTTTTATTTAATATTTTCATTGCCACCTCCCGGTACTTATATTTTTACTTAAACCCACTGTTTTGATCTTTTTGTCTTTTACTTTTGCTCATTTTGAACAAAAGTCATCTAATGACTGTTAAGAATAGCCTTTGCGATACTTCCCGACTTCATCATCATTACCCCAAGTATCATTCCGTATGCCAGCACCTTTAAAATACTTACATGAATATCCGTAAAGTTTACGGTTTTTACAAGTACCGCATAGATCCCGAAAAAGATTAAAATAAACAGTCCTTGAAGTCCAAGTGCAAACAAACTTTTTATATAATTTGTTCCTATACTGCTCCATTCCTTATTTCCCATTGTGGCAAAAGGAATAGCGGCTACGGAACAGTAAATATAAATTTCAATCATTCTTCCGTATAAGATTACTGTAATTAAAACAGAAAGTATTGTTAAAGAGATTTTAACAAGTCCTGTCTCAAGTGAAATTCCGATGAGTGTTCCAACACTTTTCTCTTTTAGGGCATCAACCATAGCATCAAAATCTCCCGGTGCAATATTCGCACTGCTTCCCACAACCCCGGCTGCCTTTCCTACCATTTCCTGTGCAACATCAAAGACCGCCATGGAAAACTCAAAGGCGTGGGATACAAGCCATACAGCTATCCACATCTTTATGATGTATTTGAAAAACTCAAAGGTATCCGTATCATGCATGGAGTTTTTTTGCATTACCACTTGAATTAATTCAATACAACAGATTGCTGTAAGGATTATTACTGCTATGGGTAAAACAACATTCTCATTGATTGATTTTATGAAGGCAAATACCTCCGAGTTCCATGAACTCGGAGTTTTGCCAACCTCTCCGGCAACTGTTCCCACTTTCTCATTAATATCTAAAAGCATTGCCGAGAGATTATCCTTAATTACATCAATCATGATATTCTTGAAAAACTCATCTATTTTTCCAAATAAATCCAACATCTTAATTAAGTACAGTAGCAAGTAGCGGAATCAGTTTTAGCCCTATTAAAACTATTCCTCCCCCTGCCATAAGCTGCTTTATTCCCTGTGATTT
>CAUQKD010000218.1:0-4172 GCA_963518365.1 uncultured Lachnoanaerobaculum sp.
AACAGCTCGGCTATAAAGTACCTGAAGATATAAGTATTATAGGCTTTGATGATTTGCCGGCATCGGCATATACATCACCGCCGCTTACCACTGTTAAACAGGACAGAGTTGAACTTGGCAAAAGCGGATTCTTTGCACTTTCAAGTCTGTTAAGTGATATACCGATAAGTACATTTTTGCTACATGCAAAACTTATTAAAAGAAAATCCACAGCGAATGTTTGAATAATATAAATGAAAATTAAAGTACGCATATATTACAGTTATATTGTCCAAATAAAAAATGCGTAGCAGTCAAAAACCGCTACGCCGAAAGATATAACTTTTGGTGTCACATTAGATATCTTCGTTATATGGATTTTCTTTTTATAAATACTTTATTTATAATAACAGATATAAATATAGTAATTAACATACTCGGTATGGTGCTTCCTATCGGTGTATCAACCTTCATCAATATTCTGTATATTATAAATCCTATTACCCATATAATGATATTTTGTATTGAAAACTTCTTTTCATCATGACTTATTTTTAATATAAAGAAATCGGCTATTTGTATTGCAATCATAGGTGCAAATACTGAACCTATAAGATATAAAAAGCTTGTTATATCATCCATTGGTAATATAGCGGCTCCCAAAGTCCCTATAACGGTAACGGCTATAGCCACCCATTTTGACTCTATTTTTGAAAATATTGATTCCGTTGATACTCCTGCCGAGTATACGTCTAAAAATGTTGTGGTCACTGTAGAAAGTACAACTATAAGAAGACCCATTATGCCAAATCCCGCTTTCAGTAAAATTTGAGCTATATCTGACTCTTTTGTAAACAACGCCGCACTCATTCCGATAACATACATCCATACACTTACCAGACCGTATACAATACTGCTTGCTGCAGTTGCCTTTACAGGTTTCTCAGCTTCTTTAGTATAATCGCTCATAAGAGGCAGCCATGACAAAGGCATAGCTACTGAAAGCTCAAGTGCCGCTCCGAAGCTCATACCTTCACTATCTGTACCGAATACCGCTCCGCCTTTAAATATGATAAAACTTAGAACAATTGTCATTATAAACAGTGCCGACATGGCAACTATATTTATTTTCCCCAAATTCTTAATTCCTATAAGTATCCATATCAAAATAAGTCCGCCGATAATCAGGCACCATATAATATGACCTGCAGCCAGTATTCCCTCGGTAGCCGAAGCACCGTCATAAATCATTATACCTGTCCAACCGAAAAGCTGCATAACATTAAGTACTGCAAAGAAAATACTTCCTTTATCTCCAAAGCTCATTTTTACAGTATCCATCGAACTTTTTTGTGTCTTTGCACCTATTAAGCCGGCTAAAAACAGTAAAACACAACCTACTATATGACCAAGAACTATTGCCAGTAACCCTTTAAAAAAACCTAAGGAAGCAAAATATGTTCCTGTTAAAATTTCTGCTATAGATACAGCCGCCCCAAACCATATCAGGCTGTTTTCAAATACTGATGTACGCTTATTCATTCTCACTCTCCTTTGCATACTCTCCGTTGATATTAAAAGCATGATTCATAGGTCCACTTCCTTTTCCAAGATCAAGCATGGCAAGTAGAGCCTCCGATATATAGCTCTTCGCTCTTTTTACAGATTCTTCGAGCGTATATTTCTTTGCCAAATTTGCCGCTATGGCAGATGAAAGTGTACAACCCGTACCGTGAGTGTTAGGATTATTTATACGTTTTCCAAAGAACCACTTCGCTTTTTTGTCCTCATACAACAAATCATTTGCATCGTTTATACTATGTCCCCCTTTTAACAATATGGCACAACCGTAATTGTCATAGATTATTTGTGCAGCCTCCAACATATCTTTATCATTTTTAATGCTTACACCTGAAAGCACCTCTGCTTCCATGATATTCGGTGTTATAACACTTGCCAGAGGAAAAAGTTTCTCCTGTAAGGTTTTTATTGTTTTATCTTCTATCAACTTCGACCCGCTTGTAGCTACCATTACCGGATCAAGTACTATATTTTTTGCCTTGTATTTTACAAGTTCGTATTCAATTGCTTCTACGATATCTGAAGAAGATACCATGCCTATTTTTATTGCATCAGGATAAATATCTTCAAAAATCATCTCCAGCTGACTCTTTACAAAATCTTTATCTATATTTACAATTCCTGATACTCCTGTAGTATTCTGTGCTGTAAGTGCCGTTATTGCACTCATTGCATATACATTATTTGCAGTCATTGTTTTTATATCGGCCTGAATACCTGCACCTCCGCTACAGTCACTTCCGGCTATTGTTAATGCTGTTCTCATAAATAGTCTCCTCAAAGTTATATTAAGTTATTTGCCAGAGTATATAGTTCTTTTGTAGCTTTACCTATATCTTTTGCACCGAATATCGCAGAAACTACTGCAACTCCGTCTATTCCGCTGCCCTTCAGTTTCAATATATTTTCAGCATTTATTCCACCTATAGCAACCTTAGGTATATCTACAGCATCACATATTGATTTCACTTTTTCATATGGAATAACATCTACATCATTTTTTGTGGAAGTTTCAAATACTGCACCTATGCCTATATAATCGGCTCCGTTCTCCTGTGCAAACTTAGCTTCCTCTACCGTATGTGCTGAAATACCTATTATCATATTTTCACCGACAAGCTTACGTACATCTTTAAGCTTCATATCATCCTGCCCTATATGTACTCCGTCTGCATTTGAAGCAACAGCCACCTTTACATTGTCATTTACAATAAAAGGAATACTATACTGCTTGCATAATTCGGATATTTTCTTTGCTTCTTCTATAAAACTGATTTCATCCAGATTTTTTTCCCTAAGCTGTACACAGGTCACACCGTTTTTAAGTGCCTCATTTATCTGCTCATATAAAGTTTTTTTACCTGTCCATGCTCTGTCTGTGACAGCATAAAGATGCATATACTTCTTATCTAATCTCATACCTTGCCCCCTTTTCCAGCTCATTAGGTGTGAGATTATAAACTGCATCTATCAAATAATTTCTATAGCTGCTGTTACCGTCTTTATCAGTCATACGATTCTTTGCAATTTCACCACATAGTCCCATTGCACATACACATGCAAGAGCGGCTTCTAATATATTGTCGGTATTGGCACTTATATATGCAGCCATCATAGCCGAAAGCTGACAACCGCTTCCTGTAATCCTGCTCATAATCTTATCACCGTTGTATACACAATATGCATTTTTACCGTCTGTAATTATGTCTATAACGGATGTTATAACTATTATGCTTGAAGTCTTTTGTGCAAAATCTTTTGCAAAACTAACCACTGTATCAATATTTTCTTTATTTATAGAATCAACCGAATCAACTCCCCTTGTATTACCGCTACCTACAGCAAGACATTTAATTTCTGATAAATTACCGCGAATCACACTTAACTTCACGGTTTCAAGAAGCTTTTTTGCTGTATCTGTTCTTAACCTTGATGCTCCTGCACCTACAGGATCGAGAACAACCGGATGATTCAATTCATTTGACTTTTTACCGGCTGCAAGCATTGCAGATATTGTCATTTTGTTTAACGTACCTATATTTATATTAAGTCCTGAACATATAGATGTTATATCTTCAACCTCTTCCAAATCATCTGACATTATAGGACTTGCACCACAAGCAAGAAGTATATTCGCACAGTCATTTACAGTGACATAATTTGTTATATTGTGTACTAAAGGCGTTTTTGCTCTGATATTTTCAAGAATTTCTTTTAACATATTCGTACCTCCGTTTTAACTGTTTTCTAATTTTAACTTTGAAAAAACATTTATCATATGCTGAACCGGAGCACATTTACTTCCCAAAACAGGAAATGAAAACAGACTGCCTACAACTGCAAGTGCACACAACAAACCTGAAACACTCAATTTCCTGACATTACTTTCATCCATAAGTAATCCTCCTAAAATAAAGTTTATAACTATAAAATTGTATACTTATATTTATGAGATTTTTGCAATAAAAAATGAGATACAGAACCTGTATCTCCTGAAAAGAAAGTAAAAAACATCTCCCTACGTTGGCATTATCCAAATCAGGTAAACGGTCGAAAGTCACACTTCCCTCTCAGCCTATAATATAAGCTCCCTCGTTAATATAGTTATATTT
>CAUQKD010000219.1:0-4160 GCA_963518365.1 uncultured Lachnoanaerobaculum sp.
TTTGTGGGGCTTATAAAATAATTATTTTAGGACATAATCATTTATGCTTGACAGCCATATTTTGGCATTTACCAAATCGTTATTTTCAATGGCTTTATTAAAGAAAGATTTGGCATATCCATAGCCCTGATTCCACTTGGCCCCCGACTCCGGGAATGCACTCCAGCCTTTATCCGCACTTTCAAATCCCTCTTTTAAATTGCCTTCGTTGATTTTAGTTACCGCATCCTTGCCGTATTCGATAACACTTGCATATCTTTCTGCATCCAACAGCATATCTTACTCCTCCACCGGTGCTTTCAATTCATCCAAATTCAACCAACCTTCACCATCTTTTACAACCTCTTCAGCCTCCTGCAACTTCATCAAAAGCTTTTTCTCTGCATGATCACGCTCATAATCTTCAATATCCATAACTACAAAACCTCCTCCACCATTTTTAGTCAAATATACAGGTTCTCCCTTATGACAATTTTTCAAGACTTCATTACTTATAACCTTACCACAGAAGCCAACCTCTTTCCGCATAAGATACCGAATATACAGCATACAACACTTAATACAATATATAATCCGCCTAATGTATATTGCTTATTGTCAAGCAAATTAAACGCTTCAAGTGAAAATGTAGAAAATGTAGTGAATCCGCCACATACACCCGTCTTCCAAAACAATACTGTATTTTCTGATATATTGTCTTTGTTACTTGTAAACCCGACAATAAAACCTATTAATATCGCACCTGCTATATTTGTAATAAGTGTCAGTATCGGAAAGCCTGTTTTAACCGGTATAAGGCTTATCGCATATCTTGCCATTGCTCCTATAGCTCCGCCAAGTGCCACAAATAAAAAACTCATAAACTCTCCTTTATTTAAAAGACCCGCCACCTCTATATGTATTTACAGTGCAGGTGAATTTCTTTCCGCATTTCGGACATTCTATCACATGGTAAATTATATCATCAATCCAATGTCCGTCTTTTATATGTTCCCCTAATTTACAGTTTCCTTCTATCACTATAAACCCCTTATTTTCAACCAATTCTTTAATATACTCTATGGTTTCTTCATATAGTTTAGGTGAAGAAAAGTATTCTGTCTTTTTAATATCTGAACAATAATCACACATATTTTTACCAACCATAATCATTCCATTCCTATAAGTCAGTATATCTTTCCAAGTCCGTTAAATATTGCTTAAGTGCTTTGAGCATTTTTGCAAGCTCTACACAATCTATTTTGCCCATCTCTATTACAGCATACTTTTTCTTATTCTCATCAAAATCCGGATATCTGGTTTTATTGTTAAGTGCCGAAAATTTGATATCCTTTAGAACCTTTGTAAGCAGCTGTTCTCTCAGTCTGTCCTCAACCATAGCATTGCCTTTGCCGTATATCTGCACCAATATCTCAATTGACTTATCAAGTGAATGCCCGATAGTCTTTTTTACCATTTCCTTATAATAAGCATTTGTCACATCCACAATCTGAGCAATTTGGGCTTTAATTTGTTTTTCCATAGCCTGCACATAAAAGTACGCAGCCTGATTATAAAGCTCCCTGCTCTCAAGTATAACCGCAGATTTTTCATCCTGCATAGCAGTTTTAAGATATTCATGTGCCACTTCCAAAGAATCCTTCAAAAATTTCCGATTACCTAAATACATTACATATATTCTCCTAACTTCTTATAATTTTATACTTAACTCTTACTGCAAAGTAAGCTTTCTATCATAACAAAAACCATATTTTGTGGATTTATTTCAAACTCGTTTGATACTATACGCTTATTGAAGTATTTAACCGACTTATCATGATTAAGAAATTTATTTATACAAAGATACTGTTCAATTTCATCAAGTATAAATGCACTTTGTTTTAAATCCAAATCACTAAAACCGTTTGCATAATGAACGCTTTTCATGATTCTTTTCAACTTTGTCTTCGGATATCCTTCTTTAAGCATATCCCTTAATAAAATGACCAGTCCGTCAAATGTTTGACTGTCTAAATCCTTTGCACTTACACCTGTAATAATATTTTCATTGTATAAATGTTCAATCAGCTTTATCATTTGTTCTTTCAAATCCATAAGTTTATTTTCACTCATTAAAACCTCCCCACCCGGTAGGATTTATCTTTATTAATATTTACTTTAATTGCTAAACATGATTATAGTATAAGTTGATAAGTTAATTCAAGTTTGGAAAAAATGGGGAATCGACAATGTTTGAAGATTTTAAGTAGTTTCTCCCAAAAAATCAAATAACCCGACAAACATTATGAGAGTGTGTGTCGGGTATTGTTAAATCTAAAATAGAATACTGCTCTATATCATTACTTCATATGAAGCCATTAATTACATATTCTCTTCAAAGAATTTATGTATTTTATCAAAAGGAATCACTTCCATATTATCGTAGAGGTCTATATGTGAAGCCCCTTCAATTGAAAGGAACTCTTTATTATCTGTATATTTACTGTCTTTTATCATGTTTTCATAGGCGTCTTTACCGAAGTAGTAGCTATGTGCCTTATCTCCATGAACTATAAGCACTGCACTACGAATTTCATTGCTATACTTCAAAATCGGTTGGTTAAGAAATGACATGGTTCCTACCACATTCCATCCGTCATTTGAATTAAGGGATCTGCTATGGTAGCCTCTCTCTGTCTTGTAATATGCATAGTAGTCTTTTACAAACTGAGGAGCATCCTCAGGAAGCGGATCAACTACACCACCCGCCCTTTCATAGGTTCCTGCCTGATAGTCCTTTGTTCTTTGCTCATTAAATCTTTTTCTTGCTTTATATCTTGCTTCTTCACTGTCCTGTGAATCAAAATACCCTTTTGCCGCAACTCTTGTCATGTCATACATAGTAGAAGCTACCGTTACTTTAATTCTTGTATCTATCGCTGCCGCATTCAATGCCATACCGCCCCAACCGCAAATTCCGATAATACCGATTTTATCCGGGTCTACTTTTTCATAATTACTTAAAAAATCAACCGCCGCTTGAAAATCTTCCGTGTTAATATCAGGTAAAGCCATATATCTTGGACTTCCACCGCTTTCTCCTGTAAATGAAGGATCAAATGCAATAGTCAGAAATCCTCTTCTTGCCATTTCCTGTGCATATAATCCTGATGACTGTTCCTTTACCGCACCGAAGGGTCCGCTTACGGCTATAGCCAGAAGTTTACCTGTATGATTTTTAGGCTCATATAAATCAGCCGCAAGAGTTATTCCATAACGGTTTATAAATGTTATTTTTCTATGATTTACTTCCTCGCTTTTATCAAATTTCTTATCCCATACATTTATTAAATCTAATTTTTCTGTTGTCATCATTTGATTATCCTCCTATTGTTTTTCAATCCTTTTATAATTTTGCCGAAACACCGCTGACAACTGTATTATAAATATCCGTTTTAAAAATATCAAATACCTATGTCTTATATTTAGATATTCTTTTTAATTATAATTGTGTTATAATATGTTAAAATTTTTATGAGGTAAGTATGGAAATTAGAGTATTGAACTATTTTGTAGAAACGGCTAACCAAAACAGCATGACAAAAGCGGCAAGAAGATTGCATGTAACACAACCCACTCTCTCAAAACAACTTAAAGATTTAGAAGATGAGCTGGGGCAAAAACTGTTTATCCGCTCCAACTACAGCGTGAAACTTACTTCTGAAGGTGAACTTCTTTACAAGAGAGCGGTAGATATATTAAGCATGGTTAATAAAACCGAAAATGAATTCAAGTCTATGAATAATTTTAACGGTGGTGATTTACACATAGGCTGTGCCGAGTCCTATGGAATAACTTTAGTTGCAAAAGCCGTCAAGTCACTAACCGATAAATATTCCAATATCAAGTTTCATCTATACAGCGGTAATTTTGAAAAAGTTACCAACCAGTTAAATGGAGGCCTTTTAGATTTTGCCATAACAGTTCAGAGTCTGGATACCTCGTCATTTAATTCTCTAAGCTTACCTTATATGGACAAATGGGGCATTTTAATGCGTAAAGATAGCGAATTGTCAAATAAAACAACTATAACTATAAAAGATATTTCAAAAATACCTATTATTATTTGTAAGCGTCAAGCTAAGTACACATAGAGCAAAAGTCATAGAACTAGAACTTAT
>CAUQKD010000220.1:0-4156 GCA_963518365.1 uncultured Lachnoanaerobaculum sp.
ATATACATAGATGCTGCATTCCATCAAAGGCGTAAATAAAAGATTTGAATCCTTAAACAGCTTGGTCAAAATATTCTTGTTAAACTCATTTATATAAAGTATACCTATCTCACTTTTAAATGTCTTTACATCATTTATGACATCATATGTCTTAGTCTCATTCACCGCAAACTCATACTCGTCCATACCGAACTGCTTTACAAGATTGACAAAGGCACTGACTGCAAAGGTATAATGCTGCATGGACACGCTGAACTTCTTTTTCATGTTCTGATTTGAGATATACTTTGCTTCTATAAGATTAAACTGCTCCACCACCTGTCTTGCATATCCTACAAACTCGCTTCCCGCAGGTGTCAAAAATATACCTCTGTTGTTCCTTGAAAAAAGCTTTACACCTATCTCGGCCTCAAGTTCGGCAATAGCTGACGACAGACTCGGCTGTGTGATAAATAAATTACCGGCAGCCTTATTTATAGAGCCGGCATTTGCAACCTCTATAGCATATTTTAATTGTGTTAAAGTCATATCTTTACTTCTTTATTCAATGTGTTTTTTATAACTTCACTTACTTTTTTTGCAATTACCTTATGTGAATCCGCCGTCAAATGCATAAAATCAATGTCATTCATCTCTACATAAGGAGCGGCATCCAAAAATCCCACATTAAGTTCATCAGCCACAAGCTTATACTCCTTGGCAAGCTCATATGATTTATCCGAGCATTTACCCATATTTTTGCCGACATCCGACAGCTCACTTTCCTTTAATATAGGGCCCGGTGCAATTATAAGTATATTCGGCTTATCTCTCCATACATCGGCTATTAAAGCCTTCATAACAAGTCTCCTCATTCCAAGTGCAATATTTGCACCTGTCAGCGAAAATCTTTCCTTACAGTCGTTTGTTCCAAGCATTATCACCAACATATCAAGAGGTGAGTGACTCTGAAGACATGGCAAAAGATAGCTAAGCCCTGAAAGTCCCTCATTGAAAGGGTCGTCAAGACAGGTGGTTCTGCCGCAAAGCCCCTCTTCATAGACTCTGTAACTCTCTCCAAGCAGCTTGGCCGCTACCATAGGCCATCTGATTTCTTCATTAAACCTGCCGCCGCTCTTTGCATCATAACCCCATGTATTTGAATCTCCAAAAATAACAATTCTCTTTTTCATATGTTTTCCTATCTCGTTTTTCTTTCTATTATATAAACAAATAAAGGGATTGGCAAATGCCAACCCCTCTTAAATATAAATTATTTTTTCTTCTTATTTGAATAGTACGTATCGTCCATAGGAAGCTTCGGTCTGAGCTTGCCGTCTCTCTTATAGTAAGCATTCTGTACAGCAGGAGCTGTAGGAATGGTGGCAATCTCTCCGATACCCTTAGATCCGTACGCAACTCCTAAGAGTTCCTTCTTCTCAACATAAATGGCCTGAATCTCCGGTATATCTGTAGCTCTCATAAGTCCAAGTGTTCCGTACTTTGATTTAACCATACAGTCTTGAAGCTTAAAGTCCTCAGTAAGCGCATAACCAAGTGACATAAGCACTCCGCCCTCAATCTGACCCTGTATTGAAATAGGGTTTACAACCTTACCTGAATCATGTGCCGCAACAACCTTTGAAACCTTGCCATCCTCATCAAGCACAACAAGATGTGTAGCATATGCATATGCCACATGAGACTTAGGGAAAGGTACATCCGCACCGAGCTTGTCTGTAGGCTCGAAGTACTCGGCATAGAACTCTCTGCCGTTAAGCTTATCAAGGTCACCGCCCACCTCATCAAGTGCAGCCTTAGCCTCAACTGAAACTCTTCTGATAGCCTCACCGCTTATAAGTGTCTGTCTTGAACCTGATGTAGTACCTGAATCAGGATCAAGTTCCGAGTTACTTCCCATATTCTTAATCTTAGACTTAGGAAGTCCCAGTGTCTCGGATGCCATCTGTACAAATACTGTCGCACAACCCTGTCCGATATCTGAAGCGCCGCAGTATATCTCCACCTTGCCGTCATTTATCTTCAGTCTTGCACGACCTGTATCAGGAAGTCCTACACCTACACCTGCATTCTTCATGGCACAGGCAAGTCCTACATTCGGATAATACTTATCATAGTAAGGTTTTACCGCCTCCAACGTCTCCTTAAGCGCTGTAGAACAGTCGGCAATCTGACCGTTCGGAAGTACTTTCTCCGGCTCAATGGCATTTCTGTATCTGATTTCCCAAGGTGAAATACCTACCTTCTCTGCAAGCAAATCTATAATTGACTCAAGTGCAAACTCACTTTGGCAAACTCCGAAACCTCTGAACGCACCTGCCGGCGGATTGTTGGTATAGTAACCGTATCCTCTGATATCGTGGTTCTGATAGCAATAAGGTCCGACCGCATGTGTACAAGCACGCTCAAGTACCGGACCGCAAAGTGATGCATAAGCACCTGTGTCAAAATATATATCACAGTCAAGTCCTGTAAATATACCGTTTTCATCACAACCTAGTGTAAATGTACCGTGCATTGCATGTCGCTTCGGATGGAATGCAAGTGACTCATCTCTGCTAAACTTAGCCTTTACGGTTCTTTGAAGCTTATATGCACAAAGTGCCGCTATATGCTGTGTGGTAACATCCTCTTTTCCACCGAATCCGCCACCTACAAGCTTGTTCTCAACAACAATCTTTTCAGGATCCCATCCGAACATGATTGCCACTTCTTTTCTTGTATCAAATACACTTTGATCTGAAGTATATATCTTCACTCCGTCCTTATACGGGAATGCTACAGCACACTCAGGCTCAAGGAATGCATGCTCCGTAAAAGGTGTATCAAATGTCTCTGTAATTACATACTTTGAATTCTTGATTGCAGTCTCTGTATCGCCTCTTCTTACATGACGTGACTGACAAAGATTACCGTTAGGATGTATATTCGGTGCATCCTTTGCCATAGCTTCAGTAATATTTCTTACAGGCTCAAGTACTTCATAATCCACCTTCACCAAAGCCTTGGCCTTCTTTAATATGTCTTCACTCTTTGCTACAACAAGACATATTGCATCACCTACGAATCTGGTAATCTCGCCCTTCGGAATCATTACATCCCAATCCTGCTGTAAATGCCCGACCTTATTGTTCGGTACGTCCTCAGCTGTATAAACCGCAACCACACCGTCCATTGCCAAAGCTTCTGAAAAGTCAATATCAAGTATTCTTGCTCTAGGGTACTTACTTCTAACAGCAGATACATGAAGCATATCATCCATCTCCACATCATCACAGTACTCACCGTATCCAAGTACTTTCTCTCTTACGTCAATTCTGAAAGCATTTGAACCTACACCGAACTTGTCACCCTTTTCAAGCTCCTTATCGACCTGCTTTTCACCTCTTCTTATCTGTGCTACCAAATCGATAGCTTCGATAATCTTCTTATATCCGGTACATCTGCAAATATTACCCTTGATAGCCTCTTTGATTTCAGCTTCCGTAGGGTTCGGATTCTTATCTATAAGAGCTTTACCTGACATTACCATTCCCGGAATACAAAAACCGCACTGTACCGCTCCCTTTGAGCCGAAGGCATACACAAAAATTTCTTTTTCCTCATCGTTTAGTCCCTCTACCGTAACGATATTCATTCCCTGAGCTCTCTTGGTAGTCATAACACAGGCTCTGGTAGCCTTACCGTCAATAATAATAGTACAGGTACCGCACGCTCCCTGGCTACATCCGTCCTTTATAGATTTGAGCTTTAAGTCGTCACGTAAAAACCTTAACAGTGACACCTCTTTTTCAGTTTCGACCAATTTTCCATTTACTGTAAAACTGTACATCAAAATTCCCTCCATGATGCATTTATATCTAAAAAAAATTTAGATATATATATATTGTTGATAGCAAATCTTATTGCATAAACAGTATTTACTATCGAGAAATTTATTTATTGAAATTATCTATAAATGCTAATGTTAATAAAGTAACATTGTTAGTTATATATTATTTCATAAGTAAATTCCATAAATTCATTCACATTTTCAAACAATGTAATAACATTATTATAACACAACTATCTCAATAAATAAACTCATTTTTATTTAGGTTCTCGGGAGTTTGACAGCTAACTACTCCCTTTATAAACCTCAAGCCCTTATAAAGAC
>CAUQKD010000221.1:0-4100 GCA_963518365.1 uncultured Lachnoanaerobaculum sp.
TTAAAATATTTTACCTTTATTCCTTTCATTATATGAGTACCTATGATAACACAAAAAAGGATTGTATACAATTATAAAATCATATACAATCCCTTGTTTATCACTTTTTCACTCCGAAATCGCTTCTATAAGTAATCCACTACGTCAATATACTGCATCAGCAGTTCTTTCTCATCTTCTATATGCTTGGACAATCTCTGTGCCGCAACTATTGAAAGCCATTTTTGTACATACTGCTTTGCGGTGTCTGATTTCTCACAGTAAATATCCATATACATATCCGCGAGATTCTTATCTGTAAGTGCAAAGAGCAGGTAGGTATTTGCAGCATCAGCCGCCGCATTTCCCTGAGTGGCATGAGACCAGTCGATTATTGAAACCTCTCCGTCTTCTCCCACAAGCACATTACTTGGATTGAAATCTCCGTGACAAATCTTTGTATGCTTTTTCATTCCGTCAAGTCTGGTTAAAAGCTCATATCTTATGGTTGCATTAATCTCCTTCAACTCATTTATCTGTCTGCTGAATTTAAGGTTCATTCTGTTAAGAAGCGGTGATGACTTTGAGTTTATATCAAGCTGAATATCCACAAACATATCCATATACTTTCTTATATTGTCCTTGTCGGACTCCATAATCTCTTTCAATGTCTTTCCGTTTTTCTTTGACATTATGATTGCCCATCCGTCATCCATAGCCTCTACGGCAAGCACCTTCGGAACATTAAGCCCCGTCTCTTCTATCCTTGCCTGATTGAGTGCCTCATTGAATACATCAGACTTAGGATGTTCCTTACTGAAGGACTTTATAATGCAGTCGTTTGTTTCATATACTTTCTTATGCTTTCTCTCTACAATAAGCTTTTTGTTTGTCAAATCCATAATCAATCTCCTTTCCAATAGATATTATCTGCCGTAATAAGCGTCCAAATACAGCTCTTTGATCTCGCTTATAAGCGGATATCTCGGATTTGCAGTAGTACACTGATCGTTGAATGCCTGCTCACTCATCTCATCCAATGTGTCCAAGAAGTATTTTTCTTCTACTCCGTAGAGTGCTATTGTCTCTTTAACTCCTATGAATTTCTTCAACTCTTCTATTTTCTTTATAAAGTTTTCAAATATCTCGTCATCATTCTTTCCGGTTACACCACAGTACTTTGCAGCTTCAACATATCTTGCCTTTGCTTTAGGATATTCATACTGCGGGAAGGTACCCATTTTTGTAGGTACATCAGATGCATTGTATCTCATAACCCTTGTAAGTATTACCGCATTTGCAAGTCCGTGTGCTATATGGTGGAATGCACCGAGCTTATGTGCCATTGAATGGTTTACACCAAGGAATGCATTTGCAAACGCCATACCTGCAAGACATGAAGCGTCAGCCATCTTCTCTCTTGCAATCGGATCCGCACTTCCGTTTTCATATGCTGAAGGTAGATAATCAAACACAAGTTTCATCGCTCTGAGAGCAAGTCCGTCAGTATAATCTGTAGCCATTATAGATACATATGCTTCAAGAGCATGGGTAAGAACGTCAATTCCCGATGCCGCAGTAAGTCCCTTAGGCTGATCCATCATATTGTTTACATCAACGATTGCCATATTCGGGAGGATTTCATAATCCGCTATAGGCCACTTTATTCCTGTATCCGCATCTGTAATGATAGCAAAAGGTGTTACCTCACTACCTGTACCTGATGATGTAGGTACTGCCACAAAGTATGCCTTCTCTCCCATCTTAGGGAACTTATATACCCTCTTTCTGATATCCATGAAGTCCATTGCCATATCTTCAAAGTTAACTTCAGGATGCTCATACATTACCCACATTATCTTTGCGGCATCCATAGCCGAACCGCCACCAAGCGCTATAATCACATCAGGCTCAAAAGCTGTCATCGCCTTCACACCTTCTCTTGCACACTGAAGTGTAGGGTCCGGAGTTACATCAAAGAAGCATGAATATTTTATACCCATCTCATCAAGCTTGTTTGTTATAACATCTGTATATCCGTTCTTATAAAGGAATGTATCCGTTACAATAAAGGCTCTCTTCTTATGCATTACAGTTTTAAGCTCGTCAAGTGCTACAGGCAGACAGCCTCTCTTAAAGTATACCTTTTGAGGAGTTCTAAGCCACAACATGTTCTCTCTCCTTTGTGCTACAGTTTTTATATTTATAAGATGCTTAACGCCTACATTCTCCGAAACGGAGTTTCCGCCCCATGAACCGCAGCCTAATGTAAGTGAAGGTGTGAGCTTGAAGTTGTATAAATCTCCGAGACCTCCATGCGATGCTGGTGTATTTACAAGAATTCTGCAAGTCTTCATTGCATTCTGATGTATATTAAGCTTCTCTTTTTCATTTACACCTATATAGATACCTGATGTATGACCGTAACCGCCGTCCGCAACAAGTCTTTCAGCCTTTGCAACGGCTTCATTAAATGTCTTTGCCTTATACATTGCAAGTACAGGTGAAAGCTTCTCATGTGCAAACTCTTCACTTATATCTACAGATTCAACTTCACCGATAAGAATCTTTGTATTTTCAGGTACATTGACTCCTGCCATCTCTGCAATCTTATATGCAGGCTGTCCTACTATCTTTGCATTTAAAGAACCGCCTATTATGATAGTCTTTCTGACCTTATCAAGTTCATCCTTCTTTAGGAAATAACAACCCCTGTAAGCAAACTCTTTTTTCACTTCATTATATATGCTTTCCATTACGGTAACAGACTGCTCTGAAGCACAAATCATTCCGTTATCAAATGTCTTTGAGTGTATTATTGAATTTACAGCCATCTTGATATCTGCCGTTTCGTCAATAATTACAGGAGTATTTCCGGCACCTACACCTATTGCAGGTTTTCCTGATGAGTATGCGGACTTAACCATTCCCGGACCGCCTGTAGCAAGTATGATATCGGCCTCATGCATTACTTCGTTTGTAAGTTCAAGTGAAGGCACATCAATCCAACCTATTATGTTCTTTGGTGCACCGGCTTTTACCGCTGTTTCCAAAAGAAATTTTGCAGTATAGTTTGTACAGTTCTTTGCTCTAGGGTGAGGACTTATGATGATTGCATTTCTTGTCTTAAGTGCCAAAAGTATCTTGAATATAGCTGTTGATGTAGGATTTGTAGTAGGAATAACGGCAGCTATAACACCTATAGGCTCTGCTATTTTCTTTATTCCGAATATATCGTCCTCTTCAATCACACCGCAGGTCTTTGTATCCTTATATGCGTTGTAGATATACTCTGCCGCATAGTGGTTTTTGATAACCTTATCCTCCAATACGCCCATTCCCGTCTCTTCTACAGCCATCTTTGCAAGTTCAAATCTCGCCTTGTTGGCAGCCATAGCCACCTCATAGAATATTTTATCCACCTGTTCCTGAGAATAGGTTGCAAATTCTCTTTGGGCTTCTTTTAACTCTTTCATTTTGATGCTCAAATTGTCGATATTATCCACAATAAAACTCTTATCTGCCATATTTCCTCCGACATAATAAAATATATTTCGTTATTTTTTTAACATAATTAAATGATACTATATTGTTATTTTTTTGTCAATATGGTTTTTCAAATTTTACGACTTTTATTTATTGAGTTTCTAAAGAAATAATATTATAATTTCTTTAGAAAGGAGGTTTTATGCCGATAATTAAATCAAGTACAGACTTACGTAACAGCTACAATGATATATCTACATTTTGTCATAACACAAATGAACCTATATTTATTACTAAAAACGGTCGAGGTGACTTAGCCGTTATGAGCATTGACTTATATAATAAATTAACAAGTAAGTATGAACTATATAGGCTTTTGGAACAAAGCGAAGATGACTTTTCAAACGGTCATACATTAAGTTTTGAGGAGTCCATGAAACGTCTTCGGGAGGGATTAAATGATGGAACAGTATAGACTTATTGTTTCAGAAAATTATCACCGTGATATAAAAAATATATTTCTGCATCATTTACATATAACTTTTACTTTTGTAAAATGCACTTTACTATCCTATTCCAATTATTTTTGATTTACATTTTTCTGATGCGCTTTAATCTTTTTCATTGCCCAATCA
>CAUQKD010000222.1:0-4073 GCA_963518365.1 uncultured Lachnoanaerobaculum sp.
TTTGTGTGATTACCGCATCCATCAGATACTCTCTGTGTGCATTCAAAATATTGTTAAGTTCAGTATGCATCTTTGAGTTGATTTGATTTATCTTCCTTCTGATATGGCTAAGTTCCGGAGATGCATTGTCTGCTATGATTTCCTCCGAGATAATACATCTTGAAAGCTCTTTTTTTAACGGTTTACACTCATCAAGTGTAATAAAGTATTTTTCCAATACGTCATATTCAGGGTCATCTTCATGAAGTCCGTAGGAGATCGCTTTAGATGCCGCATTCAATATGGACAGGATTTTCATAAGCTCTACCTGTGAAAGAGAAGAGCCTATTTCAAGTCTTTTTAAGGAATCTTTTATATCCTTTACTTCAGACAGTGAGAGATTGCCTTTCAGTCTGATTCTGTCAAGTGCGGCAGTTGTATGACTTTGGTTTTTTTGTATTTCAGTAATGTCTGTAGACGGCTTTAATTTACTGCAGAGCCTTTTTGCAGGCTCACTGCTTGCCATATCTACCAGACTGTTTATTATCTTTTCAAATTCCAGTATTTTTAATGTTTTTTTGTTCATAAGTTGTCCTTTTATATACCTAACAATAACAAAAATATTATATCAAAAAAAAGTCTTAAAATCATAAGTTTTCTTATGATTTTAAGACCGGTTTATTATTTGTGTGAACGTTTAAACTCTCTGTATGCAGCTTGTGTTTCAGGGTTGAAGCCAACCAATGCATTCGGATAATTCATACCGACATACTCCACCAAAGCTTCCATATTGCCTTCAGCCTTTTTATCGTGGGTTACCGTGACATTGCATTCACGAACTCTGCCGTTCTCATAGAGGTTTATCTGCAATGAGTAGCTTACACTCACCGTTATAAGTGCATACATCTTCTGTTTGGTTATACGATGGAACATCCAAACGAGATCTTTAAGATTGTACATATCAAGACCGAACTTTGTATTAAGTATCAAATGGTCTTTGTATACATATGCTCCTATAGTTTTATCAACATAATCTGAGATATTGTCAAGCTCGCCCAGATTACCTCTCAGCCTTTCATCCAAAGCACAGAGTCTTTCATAGTTGTCATTGTTTGTGGATTTTCTCGTAAAGGCTAAAATGATAAATCCGATACCCATTACAAACAGAATTATTGTACCTCCGAGAGCAAATACTATCTCCTTTGTAAGAGAGGTATTTTTAAGGTATATATCAGTGTTTAGTGTACCGTTATTTCTGTAGGTATTATCGGGGTCAATCTCATTTGCCACATCTGAAAGCTGATTGTAGGTATCATCTTTTACCGCTACAATAAGATACTCAACAGGTGCTTCTTTAGAGTCTTTATTCTCATCCTTGGCATAATTATCAAATGTTTCAAGCATTGAGTTAATCTTTTTATTACCCGGATGTGACTCCAAAAAGTATACTCCGTCATCCGCCATTATGGTGTAAATCTCAGACTTGTTATCACTTGAACCGTAACCTGTATCGATTATATCATGTACGGCTACGGCATATATACCGTCTATATCGGTTTTTGAAGCATTGGTAAAGTAATATCCGTCGTTATAAAGTTTCTGTGGAGAGTTGAAGCTGAGTATTATATCAAGCTTGGTACGGGCAAAAAATATGCCCCCGGCTATAAGTATTATACCTACTATAATATGTGATATAAAACTTAATTTATTGTTTCGCATTCCCATAAATTATAATGTCATACCCTTTCTGCCATGGCATTGTTTATATTTCTTTCCGCTTCCGCAAGGACAAGGATCGTTAGGATAAACCTTAGCCTCTATACGAATAGGCTTCTTTACCGTGCTGTCATCCTTATTGGTTCCGGTAACTTTGGCTGCAGGTTCTCTTTCAACCTTCTGCTCAACCTTTACATGATATAGGATACGTACAGTATCTTCAGAGATACCTCTTGTCATCTCGTCAAACATATCATAGGCCGCCATCTTGTACTCTACAAGCGGGTCTCTTTGGCCGAGTGCCTGTAAGCCTATACCCTGACGAAGCTGTTCCATATCATCTATATGGTTCATCCACTTGTTGTCGATAGCCTTAAGAAGTACTACACGCTCAAGCTCACGGATTTTTTCAGCATCCGGGAACTCGGCTTCCTTAGCCTCATAAAGCTTAATTGCTTCTTCCTTTAACTTGTGGATAAGCTCATCCTTTTTCATATCTTCGGTATTTTCGTAATCTGCAGGAGTAAGAGGGATGATCGGAAGTAAAAGCTCATGAAGCTCTGTCATATTCCACTCTGAAGAAGGTACTTCATCTGAAATAGCCATATTTACAGAATGTTCTATTACATCATTTACCATACGAAGGATGGTATCGCGCATATTGTCGCCTTCAAGTACCTTATTTCTCTCTTCGTAGATAACTTCTCTCTGCTCGTTGTTTACCTCATCGTATTTGAGAAGGTTCTCTCTGATACCGTAGTTGTTGCTCTCTATCTTCATCTGAGCCTTTTCAATAGCTCTTGTAAGCATTTTGTGTTCAATCTGCTCATTCTCAGGAACTCCAAGTGCATTGAAGATATTTATAAGTCTCTCAGATGCGAAAAGTCTCATAAGGTCATCTTCAAGTGAGATATAAAATCTTGATTCACCCGGGTCACCCTGACGACCTGAACGACCTCTAAGCTGGTTGTCGATACGTCTGCTCTCATGTCTTTCAGTACCGATTATCTTCAGACCGCCTTTTTTTACGGATTCTTCGTCAAGCTTGATATCGGTACCACGACCTGCCATGTTGGTGGCGATGGTAACTGCACCGTGTATACCTGCGCCAGCTACGATTTCGGCCTCTTTCTCATGGAACTTTGCATTGAGGACTGTATGAGGTATTCCCTCTTTCTTGAGCATCTTTGAAAGCATCTCTGATGTCTCAATGGTGATTGTACCTACAAGTACAGGCTGTCCCTTGGCGTGAGTTTCCTTGATATCTTCCACAACAGCATGGAACTTCTCTTTTTTGGACTTATATACCGCATCCTCATGGTCGATTCTTGCAATCGGCTTGTTGGTAGGGATAGCGATAACGTCCATGCCGTAAGTATTTCTAAACTCCTTCTCCTCAGTAAGAGCGGTACCGGTCATACCTGCTTTCTTTTTGAACTTGTTGAAGAAGTTCTGGAATGTAATGGTAGCCAGAGTTCTTGACTCTCTTTGAACGTTTACGTGCTCCTTAGCCTCGATAGCCTGATGCAAACCGTCCGAGTATCTTCTTCCCGGCATTATACGGCCTGTGAACTCGTCTACGATAAGTACCTCGTCGTCCTTTACAACATAGTCCTTGTCTCTGAACATAAGGTTGTTGGCTCTCAGTGCAAGGATAATACAATGCTGTATTTCAAGGTTTTCAGGGTCCGCAAGGTTCTCTATGTTGAAGTATTTTTCTACCTTTTTGATACCTTCTTCTGTAAGGTTTACAACCTTATCCTTCTCATTTACGATAAAGTCGCCGGTCTCTTCGATTTCGTCTCCCATAAGAGCGCCCATCTTTGTAAACTCCGCACTTGCTTCACCTCTTTCAAGCTGCTTTGCAAGCATATCACAAATCTCATAAAGCTTTGTAGACTTGCCTGACTGACCTGAAATAATAAGAGGTGTTCTTGCCTCATCTATAAGGATTGAGTCAACCTCATCAATGATTGCATAATCAAGTGAACGAAGTACCTGATCTTTTTTGTATATTGCCATGTTGTCACGCAGGTAGTCAAATCCAAGCTCATTGTTGGTGACATATGTGATATCACAGGCATACTGTTCCTGTCTCTGTGTTGAATCCATAGAGTTCAGAACACAACCTACGCTGAGTCCCAAGAATCTGTGGATTTGTCCCATCTCGTCAGCATCACGCTGTGCAAGATAGTCGTTAACGGTTACTATAAGTACACCTTTACCTGCAAGAGCATTCAAATAAGCCGGACAGGTGGATACAAGGGTTTTACCTTCACCTGTTCTCATCTCTGCAATACGACCTTGATGGAGGACCATACCACCCATAAGCTGTACTCTAAAGTGCTCCATACCTGTAACTCTGACGGAAGCCTCTC
>CAUQKD010000223.1:0-4023 GCA_963518365.1 uncultured Lachnoanaerobaculum sp.
TCGACAATTTCTTTCAAAACTGCATGCTCTTGGATACCTAGAGTACTAGGTTTTGAGAGAAACGACGGAAGTCAGGTAATATATTTTAAATGCCAAAAAAACGCAAATGCTAAATTGAATACTAAATACATATTACTTAATGTTTGTCCTTAGCAATAACGGTTGAAATTATAAAAACTCTCATATTATGATTTTTATCAAGTCGTATATAGGCATAGTACTCGTTCCAAAATATACTGTCACTATTTGTACTCCATGCTATTCCATAGACATCATCATCAGGCCCTTCCGGCACTAACCAAAGTTTCCTTTTAAAGGCCTTTTTTTAATCATTTGTGTATAAAGCATCTAATAAATTAATATCACCAAGTTTAATATCTATATTCGCTGCTTTTATTGCCACTTTACAACCCTCATCCATATAGAAATTTATAACCCTACAGTCATTTATATCCATATCTTTATCAAGACTTCCATACAAATCTATTGCTCCTATGAGTATCTCATCTTTTACTAATAAATATGGTGCCCCCCTTAAAGTCTCCCCGGTACGTCTATCCCCCTTTTTTACAATAAGATTTTGTTTTCTATCATATTTAGTGTATGAACCGCTTGTCAGCATTTCACTGTATTCATATGTATCATCATTATTCATAATATAAATATCAAATCCACTGTCTAAGAGAGTATCAACACTTGTCTTGCTTAGAGTAATCTTAGTCCCATCTATGGTCATTATAGGCGGCTTTACAGGAACACCGATAAGAATGTACCAAAAAAATAAAAAACAAATAATAATGCCATTATGGAAAGAGTAAGTACACTGTTTTTTGTACGCCCTCTTGCATTAAAGAATGCTCTGACAGGTATTGCTACAATCATTCCGCCCAGAGATGCAAAACCTGAACCGACAATACTCATTAACTTTATCACTACAAGCACCACAATGACTATCATTACAATATATGAAAATATCTCACCGATTTTCATTCTGCTTGTATCAGTTTGATCATTTACCAAACCATTCATACCGTACTCAGAGCTTTTATTAAGTCTTCCTCTAAGCCAAAGTGCTATAGCGGTAAACCACAAACCCAGAAATACCATTAACCCGATAAATATTAGCCTGACACTCATACTCTGTCCACTCCTTAATTGCTTTTTCATTATATAAGTTTATATTATATCAAAACAACAAAAAAATCCAAAGCATCGTCCCAAATTAACTAATGCAAACAAAATTACACTTACTGAATTTCATGAAAAAAGTGCACTCATAAACTCTCAATTATGTTGCATATATTATTCATAACTAAACAAAGAACATCCAAGCTTTTCCCGTCAGCATGCGTACACGTTGAAAGAGTGCATTTGTCCTTGTAGGTAGATACCGCTAATTGAAAATATGGCACAGGTTTAGCTGCCGTGACTATACAAGCATCTGAAACAGGTGTCCCCTGAAACACAAGGCGTGTATCATCTATTTTTCCAAGATTTGTATAGGATATCATAGGGACAGAAATTTTGGAAGAAAGTACTTTTTTCATAAACGGAAGAGGAAGCACAGAGTATAAAATATGCAGCAGAAACGGTTCTTTCAGACATAAACTGCTGTTTTTTTGTGCAAACATCTGCATAGAAATTTCATTACAGATATTTTCAAAAGTATTATCACCTTTAAAATTGATATGGCAGTAATAGTTTCCCGTCAGATTACAGATTGAGCTGTTTGCATTCCTGTTGAATCTGCGAAGATCAACAGGGCAGGGAACGGTAATATCATTCCATCCGAACAAATTATGTAATGTCTGAATATACGCTGCGAGCAGGATATCATTCATGCTTGGTCTGTATCCTATCGCACAAAAACGATACTGTTCTAATTTCGATAAACAGATTCTTCTTATGATAAGTTTGGATTTTTCAGTGCCTTCATCAAGCGGCAAATGCAATTTTGCATCCATATTTACTGCCTGTTTCCCGGAAAATAAAATTTTTATCTTTTGTATCGGAGTAAATCCATCGATAATCTGTGAAAAGCTTCTGTTTGTATTGATCTGTGCTTCTATTTTTGCCTCATTTTCCGAGTATAATGCAGCCAAAAGATATAAGAGCTGCTCAAATCCTCTTCCGTCACAAAGCAGATGGCTTGCTATTACGCAGAGAGAATCCCTTTCTTTGCCACATATCCAATAAATTCTAAGCGGCAAATCGATTCCTATTTCAAGTGACGATAATAATAAATCACGTTCAAGAATCGAAAAGTCATCTTTGACATTTATCCTTGTCAATAAACTTTCATATGAAAGATTGGTTTCATCCCATGCTCCCTTCTTTATATCATATTTACATCTTAAAATTGGGTAAAATAAGGTCAATGCTTTTATTGCAGCTTTTAGCCTTTCACTCTCCAATTTACCGTCAAAGCGGATACATCCTCTGATAATAGGCTTTTGAACAAAACTATAAATGTATTGCATAAAATCAAACGGCTGTCCTTTTAAATCCATAAACCAATATTCCTCCTTAAAAAGCTATACATAAATAAACCTCACACTACTGTTCTAAACCAAAACATGGCTTTCCACATCTTTTCTGAAACAAGATCCTTCCATGAATGTCATTTTTTGTTCCGGATTTAGAACGAGCTTAGAGTGACCGATAGTCTCCCATTCTTTAAATACCGTTTTTAATGTGTGAACCCCGCACTTGTACCCGGTTTTAGTCAGATTGTCATGAGCATACACTTGCTGAACGCCTTTGGTTCGTGTAGCATTATCCTTGTCTATGACAGCAGCACTGAATATCTTAAAACTTCGCAAATGCATTCGGGATTGCCATAATACCCCCTTTTATAACACATTTTATCATAAACAATACTATATAACATGTAAAAAAGCCCGGAAAACGACATATTTCCAGGCTCTTTTAACGTTTTGAAGTTGTCTTGTCGATCCCATCTTCCGTCGAAGTACTATGAAAATTCTGACGTTTTAAAATTTAATTAAACTATTTAATTTTGTACAATTCTTTTAAACCCTTTATTTTAAAGGCTTTTCTTTCACAAAAAATATTTCAAAAAATTCGAAAAAAATTTTAGGACATGTTATAATCATAGTACTTTATAGTACTTTGCTTTTAGAGGTGTTTATGGCTTATTTTTTGAGAAAAGAAAAGAAGAAAAAAGGTACTTATCTTCAGATGTATGAATCATTTTGGGATAAGGATAAAAAGCAACCAAGAACAAAAAATGTAAAATCTTTTGGTTATGTTGAGGATTTGATTTCAGATGAGATTCCGGATCCTGTCAAATTTTACAGCGACTATGTAAAAGAGCAAAACGAGAATAGAATAAAAGTTCTTTCTGAAGAATCACGTCCTCGTGCATTTTCCACCCCTGTTGAACTTAATATAGGACACTTCTTGCTTTACTCATTAATTGATGAGCTTGATGTTAAGGAGACTATTGATATACTTGCTTCTCAAATGCGTTTTCAGTTTTCTGTATTTGATTTAATTACAAAACTTATTTATGCAAGAGTTATATCACCATGCTCTAAGTCAAAGACAGCTTCTCATGTATTTCCATACCCTTATGGCAGTTCAACTATCTCTGAAGACCAAGTATATGACGGGTGTTATTTCATAGGAGAGTCTTATAAAAAGTACATTGATTTGTTTAATCACTCTTATGAAAAGTATTTTAAAAGGGATCTAAGCAATGTATTTTTCGATTGCACTAATTATTACTTTGAAATTGATATCCCCGGCGATGACAAGCAAAAGGGACCTTCAAAAGAGAATAGGCACTCTCCGATAATAGGGCAAGCTTTGCTTTTAGACGCCGATCTGGTACCTGTCTCCATGCAAATGTATCCCGGAAACGAATCAGAAAAACCATATATTAGAAAAGTTATTGAAGAAATGAAACAACGGTATAACGTATCAGGTAAGACCATTCAGGTGGCTGATAAAGCTTCAAAGTTTTCTACATACAAAAATATCGCTAAAGATGAACTTGGA
>CAUQKD010000224.1:0-4011 GCA_963518365.1 uncultured Lachnoanaerobaculum sp.
ACGACTCACCTGCACTTAAGAGAGCTGATGTCGGATTTGCTATGGGTAACGGTACAGAGGCTGCCAAGGAAGCCGGTGAGATAGTAATTCTTGATGATAATTTCAGATCTATAAAGGATGCTATACTCTATGGTAGAACTATATATCACAATATACTTAAGTTCTGTAAGTTCCAGTTGGTTATAAATGTTACCGCGGTTATAGTAAGCGCCATCGCTCCTTTCTTCGGAGTGGAAGAGCCGCTTAAGGTAACTCACCTTCTGTTTGTAAACCTTGTAATGGACGGTCTCGGAGCTATAATGCTCGGTAATGAGCCGGCTAAGGAAAGCTACATGATGGAAAAGCCTAGAAGAAGAGATGAAAACATCATCAGCAGGAACATGGCCGTTCAGATTCTTACTATGGGACTTTGGCTTACAATCGTAAGCTTTATATACCTTAAGACACCGTTCTTTATGAATCTTTTCGGCGAAAATATGGATGAATTACTTACAGGATACTTTGTACTGTTTATAGCAAGTGCACTGTTTAACGGCTTCAATGTAAGAGATGAAGGCTTCGGTATTTTCAACGGATTGAAGGAAAATCCGGGATTTTTGAAAGTGTTCTTTGCCATCATCATAGTACAGGCATTGATAGTAAATTCAGGTTTAATACCTCTTGCACCTTTCCAATTTATAGGAAAGATGTTCAGCTGTGTACCTTTCGGCATACAGGGCTGGATTGTGGTATTCATATTGGCGTTCACAATGATACCGGTAGATCTTCTTAGAAAAGTTGTAATGGGAACGTATAAGAATGCCTAATAATAAAGGAGCTGTCGCATATTGCGGCGGCTTTTTTTGATTGAAATAAAAAAGTATTTGAAGTGTTTCGTATACAATCCTTACCAACTTTACTTTTTGTTCATTTTTTGTTAAAATTAAAATGTTGTTTTGAACAATGAAAATTGAATAAGGAGGTGCTTTTATGTCACAACTGGGAAGTATAATAATAGCGGTAATACTCAGTGTAGTTGTTGTGGCGCCTCTAAGTTGGAGTTTAGCGATTGCTCATCGTAAAAAGTCATATGAAGATAAAATCGGATCAGCAGAGATTAAATCCAGAGAAATAATAGAGGAAGCCTTAAAAACAGCCGAAACAAAAAAACGTGAAGCTCTCTTGGAAGCAAAAGAAGAGTCAATAAAGACAAAAAATGAGCTTGATAGAGAGGTGAAGGAGAGAAGGGCGGAGTTAGCCCGCTATGAAAAGAGAGTACTTAGCAAAGAAGAGAACTTGGACAAGAAGCAGGATTTACTTGAAAAGAAGGAAGAGAGCGTTCTTGCAAGAGAGGAAAGTATACTTTCAAGAAGCAAGGAAGTAGAGTCCCTATATGATAAGGGAATAGCGGAGCTTGAGAGAATATCCGGACTCACAAGCGATCAGGCTAAGGAATTCTTATTGCAATCAGTTGAAGATGAAGTGAAACATGACAAGGCGAAGCTTATCAAAGAGCTTGAAAATGCCGCAAAGGATGAAGCCGATAAAAAGGCTAAGGAATATGTGGTAACTGCAATTCAAAGATGTGCAGCGGACCATGTAGCGGAAACTACAGTTTCAGTAGTGGCGTTGCCGAATGACGACATGAAGGGAAGGATTATAGGACGCGAGGGTAGAAATATACGTACACTCGAGCAGCTTACAGGAGTAGAGCTTATAATAGACGATACACCTGAGGCGGTAGTTTTATCCTGTTTTGATCCTGTAAGAAGAGAAGTAGCAAGGGTAGCACTTGAGAAGTTGATTGTCGACGGTCGTATCCATCCGGCAAGAATTGAAGAGATGGTGGACAGGGCGAAAAAAGAAGTTGACGGCATTATGAGAGAAGAGGGTGAGAATGCCGCACTTGAAGTAGGAGTGCACGGTATACATCCTGAACTTATCAAGCTACTGGGAAGAATGAAATTCAGAACCAGCTACGGACAGAATGCTTTGAAGCATTCTATAGAGGTGGCACAGTTAGCAGGACTTTTAGCAGCAGAGGTTGGAGTGGATATTAGACTGGCAAAGAGAGCCGGTTTACTACATGATATTGGAAAAGCCATCGACCATGAAGTGGAAGGTTCACATGTACAGATTGGTGTGGAACTTTGTAAGAAATACAAAGAACATCCGGTTGTAATCAATTCTGTCGAATCACATCATGGAGATGTTGATCCGGAGTCACTTATAGCTTGTCTGGTACAGGCGGCAGATACCATATCGGCAGCCAGACCGGGTGCAAGAAGAGAGACCTTGGAGACATATACTAACAGATTGAGTCAGCTTGAGGAAATTACAACTTCATTTGACGGAGTGGAGAAATCATTTGCTATACAGGCAGGTCGTGAGGTAAGAATCATGGTACTACCTGAGAAGGTAAGTGATGACGATATGGTTATATTGGCCAGAAACATCTCAAAGAGAATAGAAGAAGAGATGCAGTATCCGGGACAAATCAAAGTAAACGTAATCAGAGAATCAAGAGTGGCAGATGTTGCAAGATAACAATGAGGACGACGGCGAAATGCTGTCGTCTTTTTTAATAGAGAATTTTACGACTGTGATTGTAACCTTTTAGTAAGGCTTTTAAGGAAAATTCATATAATAGTAATTGACTGAAACCATAAATTAGTATTTAATAGTAGAAAAAGAGTATCTTATTTGAGTGAAAGGATATATATGAATAATTTTGGAAAGAAATTTGCAATAGCGGCGATAACGGGAATAATGAGTTTGGCGGCTTCTATGACGGCATTTGCGGCATCAGGAATAAAGTCTGTAAAGATAAATATAAAGTCGGATGCAATCACTGTAGGGAGGGCAAGGAATATAGATGATGTTACTGTAAGCACATCAGGAAGCAACTACAGTATAGACAGCGTAGATTTTTTGGATATGGGTACAGTTTGGGAGATTACAGATGTTCCGAAGATTACAGTGCATTTGTCGGCAGATGACAAATATTACTTCAGCGTATATAAGGCTGAGGATTTTAAGATAACAGGCGGAGAGCTTATAGAGGCAAGAAGAGAGAATACTTCAAATGATTTGTACGTGGATATTCAGTTGCCGGCACTTACCAATCAGGTTTCACCTATAGAGAGCGTCACTTTGAACAACTCGGGACAGGCTACATGGACTGCATCACAGGGAGCTTCAGGCTATCAGGTAAAGCTTGTCAGAGATAATACATCTACAATAGGCGGTGTACAGAACTTTACAACAAACAGTGTAAACTTAAAGTATCTTTTGAACAGACAGGGTACATATGTACTTAAGGTTCGTGCTCTAAGCAGCGATGCACAAAAGAACGGCCCTTGGGTAACATCAAATACCATAACGGTAAGTCAGGCCGAGGCTGCAAGAAACTACAATGAGGGTCAGAGTCAGGCATCACAGGGCGGTACATGGCAGCACAATAATACAGGTTGGTGGTACACATTGGCTGACGGAAGCTATGTAACATCTTCATGGAGACAGATAAACGGTGAGTGGTATTACTTCAATGCCGACGGATATATGCTTGTAGGATGGCAGCAGATAGGCGGCAACTGGTACTATATGGATTTAAATACCGGAAAGATGCTCTCAAACGCTACGACACCTGACGGATACTATGTAGGAGCTTCAGGCATATACAGTGCAAACGGGAAATAATATATAGTTAAGTCATATTCTCATAAAAAAGGTCTAAGACCGTCGCAAATAATATGTGATGTCTAAGACCTTTTTATTGTATTATTTAATGTGTCAGATTCCCTTTATAACATAGCTGAATTTTAATGTACCGTCACCCTTCAGCAAATACTCATCAAGTGTAGGCGCACCCCATGTGTCGTCGCCGCCGATACCCATCTGAGAAAGGCTGATACGAAGTACGGTCTTTGTAACAGGAGGCAGTTCAAAGTCATGTCTTGCCTCTTCAAGTTCACTTGGAGTGTAGCAAAGAGCGGATACATTGATACAGTCGCCTGCAACCAAAAGTCCGCG
>CAUQKD010000225.1:0-3929 GCA_963518365.1 uncultured Lachnoanaerobaculum sp.
TCTTTATAAGGGCTTGAGGTTTATAAAGGGAGTAGTTAGCTGTCAAACTCCCGAAATCCTCAACATAACCAAAAGATTTTACATTTCTTGTTCTTGGTTGCTTTCTATCCTTATCCCAAAATGATTCATACATCTGAAGATAAGTCCCTTTTTTATTCTTTTCTTTTCTCAAAAAATAAGCCATAAACACCTCTAAAAGTAAAGTACTATGAAGTACTATGATTATAACATACTCTAAAATTTTTTTCAAATTTTTTGAAATATTTTTTATGTGAGAAAAGCCTTTAAAATAAAGGGTTTAAAAGAATTGTATAAAATTAAATAGGCTATCAGAAATTTAAAACGTCGGAAATTTCATAGTACTTCGACGGAAGACGGGAGTGGGAGAAGTTTTTGTAAAAAGTACTTACATTATTTTAAAAAGTGTGCTAGTATAGGAAAGATTTTTGATATGGTAAAATTGGAAACGCACACTCCTCCCCGGATGATAACGAACAACACATCATTTTTAGGGAGGATTTTTTATGCCGAAAAATAAGTTTCAGGAAGTTATCTTCACAGCTCTTATGGCTACTGTGATGGTCTATGGAATGGTAGTTTGCAATGTAGCGCTAAATATGGCAGGAGTGAGAGGTGAGACCTTTATGGCGGCTTTTCGTGAGTTGCCGATTATGGTGCCGATAGCCTTTGTATTGGAGCTTTTTGTAGTCGGAAAGATTGCCGGAATTTTAGCTTTCAGAGTGGTGACACCTGATGACAGGCCAATAGTTATAACACTTGTCATATCATCCTGTATATGTTGTATCATGTGTCCAATTATGAGTCTTATTGCAATGTTTCTTTTCAAAGATAATATCAGCTTTGCAACATGGATACATACTTGGGGAATGAATTTTCCTATGGCGCTGTTGTATCAGATATTTTACTGCGGACCGTTTGTACGTTTTATATTCAGAATTATTTTTAGATAGAGGAAGGAACATCGCCTTCCTCTTTTTTATATAGCTTTTATTATAAAAAAATGCTATGTTATTAAAAGTAGAAAGGTGGTGGCTTTATGATAAGAGCGGTACTGTTTGATATGGACGGGCTTATGTTTGATACTGAGAGATTGTACGGAAACGCATGGCAAAATGCAGCTGTATTGCAGGGCTTTAAGATAAGTGATGAGGCAATATTAAAGATAAAAGGCGCCAATAAAGCTTTGGTATATAAGATATTAAAAGAAGATGCCGGAGAAGGCTTTGATATTGACAAAGGCAGAGAAACAAGAGAAGAATATATAACAAATCATATAAAGGAGCATGGAATAACCAAAAAAAAGGGCCTTGATAAATTGCTTATTTTCCTTAAAGAAAACAATATAAAGACCTGTCTTGCAAGCTCCACAAAGAGAGAGGTGGCGCTAAAATATCTGAATATGGCGGATGTATACAAGTACTTTGACGACTTTACTTGTGGAGATGAAATAGAAAACGGAAAGCCGGCGCCGGATATCTTTTTAAAGGCGGCAGAAAAGCTCGGCACAGATATAAAAGAATGCCTTGTATTGGAGGATTCGATAAACGGAATAAAAGGCGGATTATCGGCATGGGCAAGAGTGATAATGGTACCTGACACTATAGAGCCGACAGATGAGATAAGAAAAAAAGTTGATGCAATAGAGCCTGACTTGGAGGCGGTAATAGAGTGGATAAGTAAGGAAAACAAATGAGTGACAGAGTGATAAATCTCAAATATATATTTTTACAGGGATTTTATTGGATACTTTATTGTGTAGGTGCCGGATTTATATCATTCTACCTACAGGGAAACGGTTTTAACAACAGTCTGATAGGTATAATAACGGCAATATTTTGTCTTATTGCAGTTGTACTGCAGCCGATTGCCGGGAATATATGTGACAGAATAGAAGCGTTGACATGGAAAAGACTTATAATAATTCTTAGTATACCTTATATCATCATATGTATAATGATGCTTTTGATAAAGAACCATTGGACAGTGGCGATAATGTTCGGACTTATGTATATAATAACAAGTATATATTTACCGTTGATAAATACAGCGCTGTTTGCATATGAAAAAGAGGGGGTAAGTATAAATTTCGGTTTGGCAAGGGGGTGCGGTTCCGCAACATATGCAATAATTGCTCTGATTATCGGAAATTTGGCACTAAATCACGGAACAAATATAATCCCTGTCGGCGGATTGATTATGATAGTTTTATTTTTACTTATTGTAATTATGATGCCTACAACGAAAAAAGTGATAATAAAGAGAGACGAAGAAAGAACAAATGTAATACAATTTATAGAGAAGTATCCGTATTTTTCTTTGATGGTTTTGGCAGTGCTTTTTATGTTCTTCTCACACAATATTGTGGCTACATATCTTTTACAAATTGTACAGTCGCTTGGAGGTAACAGCTCAAATCTGGGAACGGCAATGTTTATCCAGGCTGTTTTGGAGATACCTGTTTTGTTTACCTTTTCATATATAATGAAGAAAGTAAAGGTCGGAAATCTTATGATCATAGCCGCATTGGGCTATGTATTAAAGGCGGTTATGTACTTCTCTTCTGTAAATATAGCAATGATTTACATTACACAGCTGTCACAAATTTGCAGCTTTGCCATATTGGCGGCGGCATCTGTGTACTTTACAGGAATGGTGGTAGACCACAAAGACCAAACCACAGGTCAAGCCTTTATGTCGGGGATGATATCGGCAGGTACGGTGCTTGGTTCACTCTTTGGCGGAGCAATAATTGACCATATGGGAATGAGGGTAATGCTGACATTAAATATTTTTATAACAATAGTAGGACTTTTTATAGCGGTGTGCTTGGTAAAGTTGATAAGGGAGAGGAAAAAGTGTGAGGGAGTGTGAAGTTGGCGATAAGTTTTCGGTTTTGATATCGGTATACTTTAAGGAAAAACCCGGATTTTTAGAGAAATCTCTGGAGAGTATTTTGAATCAGACAGTAAAGCCTGATGAGGTGGTTTTGGTAAAAGACGGAATACTTACAAAAGAGCTTGAAGAGGTAATATCTGCAGAAAAAAATAAATTCAATAAAAATAACATAGATTTCGTATGTGTACAGCTTGAAAAAAATATGGGACTCGGTATTGCGTTGCAAAAAGGACTTGAAAAGTGCAAGTATGATTATGTTGCCAGAATGGACTCAGATGATATAGCTACAGATACCAGATTTGAATATCAGCTAAAGTATATGAATGAGCATAAAGATATATCGGTACTGGGCGGATATATAGATGAATTCAGTATAGAAAGTGAAGTAATCAGAACCAAGACGATGCCTCTTACATATGAAGACCTATACAAATACGGTAAATACAGAAATCCGATAAATCATATGACAGCATTTTTCAAAAAAAAAGATGTGTTGGATGTAGGCGGTTATAAACCCTTGAAAGGGCTTGAGGACTATTATCTGTGGTGCAGAATGCTTTCAAGCGGATATAAAATTGCAAATATTGATAAAGTACTGGTACATGCAAGACTTGGAAACTTTGAGAACAGAAGAGGCGGATTTGAGTATTTCAAAACATATATAAAACTTAGAATTTTACAAAAAAAGCTTAAATATACCAACCTGGCAGAATTTGTAGTTGCTACAATATTGACAGCTCTAATTACACTTTCACCGAAGAATCTTAGAGGAGGGTTATATAAAGTTCTTAGGAAAAACGGAAGATAAGGTTAGAAAGTGCTGTATATATAGACTTTTAAGTAAAAATCCTTTTACATAAAATGAAACTATGCTATAATGTCAAGCGATTATATATTAAATCAAAGAGATTGATATAAGGAGAGAAGTATGATTATTACAAAAACCCCCTTTCGTGTGAGCTTTTGTGGGGGTGGAAGCGATATGGCAAATTTCTATGAGAAATATGGTGGAT
>CAUQKD010000226.1:0-3924 GCA_963518365.1 uncultured Lachnoanaerobaculum sp.
GTGATATACTGCGCCTTGGCCGCATCCATAAAGATAAAATCAAACTTCTCACCCTTATCGACCATGCTCTTAAGTATCTCACCGGCATCACCTTCCAATATACTTGTTCTGCTTTCAAAATCAGCATATTTTATATTTCTTTTAGCTTCTTCCACCCTCTCAGGCATTTTTTCAACAGTCACTATATCCGCATCGGAGTTTTCAAGCATAACCGCAGCGGAATAACCGACAGCACAACCGATTTCCAAAATAGAATCCGGATTTTGCATCTTCAATACAAATTTCAAAAAATTTTCGGTATCTCTTTTTATTATCGGTATGTAATTTCTTTTAGCCTCAGCCCTTATCTCTTCCAGTGCTTTGGAGTTCACCGGAGAAATGATATCAAGATATTCCAATATTTTAGGATTTGTTATCATTTTTATTGTTCTCCGAAACACCGTCGTCAATCATCTCAAGTATCTGTCTGGATGTCTGTGAGGTGTTGAATGTATACTCACCCGCATGCATTCTGATATCAAAAAATTTGGCCTGTATCTCAAAGGAAAACTTATTTTCTATGACTCCCACGCTGTATAACTCATCCGCCAGTTTCTTAAAGCTCGTCCCGTCTTCCACAGTCACTTCAACATTCCTGCCGGGAGGTGAGTCCACACTTGACGCATAAAATATACTGTGTCCGAACTGATAAGAAAAAGGTATACCTACCAGCATTATCAGCACAAGAATATATGTAACAATTCTTCCCAAAAAAGAAGTCACTCTTTTTTTTGTCTTCCTCTTAGATGTAATTTCTTTGCTCATTTAGTACCTTTTAATGTACCTCCATTATTATTGGCAATATAACCGGATTTCTCTTCATCCTCTTCCACAAAAACTCGCTCAAAGAATCTCTTACCACATTCTTTATCTTTGCCCAGTCCGTGATTCTGGCGTGAAGGCAATCCGCCACAGCTTCTCTTACCACTGCACTCGCCTCGTTCATCAAATCGGTAGACTCTCTCACATATACAAAGCCCCTTGAAACTATGTCGGGACCTGATAAAAGTCTGTTGGTTCCATGCTCAAGACTCATCGCCACTATTATTATACCATTTTGTGACAAGCTTTGCCTATCACGAAGTACAATATTTCCGACATCACCTACACCGAGGCCATCTACAAAGACTCCTCCGGCCTCTACATGACCTACTATCTTACATGAATCCTCTCCAAGTTCCACAACATCACCGCTTGACATTATAAGTACATTCTCACTTGGGATTCCTACCGCCTCGGCAAGCCCTCTTCCCGCCATAAGATGTCTGTACTCGCCGTGAACAGGCAGGGCAAACTTCGGCTTTAGAAGTGAATACATAAGCTTGATTTCTTCCTGACAGGCGTGTCCGGATACATGAGTATCCTGAAATATTACCTCCGCACCCTTCATGGAAAGCTCATTTATAACCTTTGAAACGGCCTTTTCATTTCCTGGGATAGGTGTTGAACTCATAATTACAACATCCTCAGGCACTATCTCAACTTTTCTGTGTATGGAAGAAGCCATTCTTGAAAGTGCCGCCATAGACTCTCCCTGACTTCCTGTAGTGATAATAACCGTCTTTTCCTGCGGATAATCTCTCAAATGATCTATATCAATAAGTGTTCCCTCCGGAATATCTATATATCCGAGGTCTGCGGCGGTTCCTATGACGTTGACCATGCTTCTGCCTTCCACCACCACTTTTCTGTCATACTTATATGCCGTGTTGATTATCTGCTGCACTCTGTCCACATTTGAAGCAAAGGTCGCTACGATTATTCTGCTGTCCTTATGCTCTGCAAATACCATATCAAATGTCTTGCCCACAGTTCTCTCGGACATCGTAAATCCCGGTCTGGTAGCATTGGTGGAGTCACAAAGCATTGCAAGACAGCCCTGCTTTCCTATCTCAGCCATTCTTCCAAGGTCCGCCGGATCACCGAATACAGGTGTGTAGTCCACCTTAAAGTCACCTGTATGGAAAATCGTACCTGCCGGAGAGTGTATTGCAAGTGCCGCAGCGTCAGCTATGGAGTGATTGGTCTTTACAAACTCAACATTAAAATCTCCCAGCTTTACTGTATCTCCGTACTTTACCACATTCAGCTTTGCCGTATCGTCTATCTGATGTTCTTTAAGTTTCTTTTCAATAAGCGCACAGGTAAGCTTCGTACCGTAGACAGGTACATTAAGCTGCTTTAATATATACGGCAGCGCTCCGATATGGTCCTCATGACCATGTGTTATACAAAATCCCTTTACCTTAAGATAGTTGTCCTTCAGATATGTTATATCAGGTATTACAAGGTCTATTCCAAGCATATCGTCGCTTGGGAAAGCCAGTCCGCAGTCAACTACCATGATGCTGTCCTCGTACTCAAACGCGGTAATATTCATACCGATTTGCTCAAGTCCGCCAAGCGGTATTATCTTTACATTTTTACTTGATTTCTTTGCCCTGCCCCTTCTTTTTTTGTTGGTATTCTCCATAAGTATATTTGATACCTGCTCAGCCAAAGAAGGTACATTTCTGTCAGGAGCCACATATCTTGCCCCTGTTTTTTTCATCTCTTCCGATACTTCACTTATACCTGCATCTCTTTTGCTTTCTGCAGTCTTTGTCTTTCTTGTCCCGGTTCTTCTTACAGGCTTTTTTTCAAGCGGCTTTTCTTCTGTAGTGTTTGCCTGACCGGCCTCTGCTGTATTCTCTTCATTTGAAGTCGCCATTCTTTTAGTACCCTGCTCATGCTTTAATCTGGCGTTAACCGTTCTTTCTTTTTTTACTTTCTTTTCAGGTTTTTCTCCCGGTTCATTTGTGCTTGCTTCACTCAGTTCCTTGCTTTCTTGCATTATTCTTTGCATATTAAGCAACGGATTCTTCTCATTCTCGTTCAAAACTTATTCCTTTCTAAATCTAATATATAAACAGATATAAACTATCTAACAATATCTATATCATCCATCATCTTTTCAAATATCTCAAATACCGAATCCAGCTCGTTTTCGTCTTCTACAAATATATAATTGGCGTCCTCGTCATTACCGCTTGAAATATCCTTCATAATATAGCATTTGCCGTCTTCGCCTTCAAAGCTGTCTGTCACAAGTATATAGCTGACTCCGTTTATCTTGGTTTCTTCTATAACACTAAGTTTTATATTTTCACCGTCTTCCGATAAAAAAGATACCGTATCGTTTTTCATTTCTTTTTCTCCATATATTCTCTCAAAATAATACCGGCCGCCACCATATCAATGAACTGCTTTCGATTCTCCTTCTTCACACCGGACTCATCCAGAATCTCATCCGCTTCCACCGTAGTCAGTCTTTCATCCTGCATCACAATAGGAACGTTCACTCTTTTTTTTAACTTCTCTACAAACTCCATTGTAAGAGCCACTCTCTCGTTGCTCTTGCCGTTCATATTTATAGGCAGTCCTACCACTATTTCTTTTATATTATTTTCTTCCACTATCTTGGCAATCCTTGCCAAGGATCTTCTGAGCTTATTTTCTTTATCTCTCTCAATGGTCTCAAACGGTTGCGCTGTAAGCCCCAATGAATCGCTTATAGCTACTCCGATAGTCTTTGAGCCATAGTCAAGTCCCATGATTCTATCTTTCAAATCCACTTTTTCTCCAAACTGTAAAAAGAAGCCTACCTTCAAAGCAAACTTCTTCATACATTTTACCCATATTTAAAATATGTTTTATTGTATGACCCAGCCTCAGAAGGTCCATCACGCGGCTTTATGATTCATCTTAAAAAGTTCAGCTAAGATTTTTCTCAATATAACTTTTTAACAACTCTTCCACTATCTCATCACGCTCAACCTTCATAATGAGACTTCTTGCACTCTTGTGACTCGTGATATAAGTCGGATCTCCTGACATCACATAGCC
>CAUQKD010000227.1:0-3895 GCA_963518365.1 uncultured Lachnoanaerobaculum sp.
TGTAATCCAGCTCAAAATAGCACCAGATGCCACTCCCGGAAGCATCATCTTTGCAGTAACCTTTATAAATGACTTAGCAGGAGTATCCCCCAAACTTACAGCAGCCTCTTCCATACTCGGGCTTATTTGATAAAGTATAGCAGAGCTTGACCTCAATGTATACGCCAATCTTCTTATTACCAATGATATAATTATTATAAATGCCGTACCTGCAAGCATCAAAGGCTTATGATTAAATGCTATCAAAAGAGTGATACCCAGAACCGATCCCGGTACAATATAAGGGAACATTGCAATACTGTCTATAGCTGAAGTAAGTACACTTCTTCTTCTGACTGTAAGATATGCTATCAACATTCCCAAAGTTATAATTATTACAATTGCAAAGAAACAGAATACATATGTGTTTGTAACTGCTGCCAATGCTTTATCGGCAACCTTTTTATAGCTTCCCAATGAAAGTCCGTCCACAAACACCTGCATCTTTGTCGCCTTAAATGATGTATATACCACCATAGCCTGCGGAATTATAGAAAGACCTGCAAGCAGATATATGTACAAATAAATAAGTACTTTAAAGATCCCCTTCGGTTCCTTTGGCTGTATAGGTCTTATCGAACTCATTGTAAATGATTTTGTATTTATATACCACTTTTGCAAGAAGAATACCAAGGCGGTTATAACTATCATTATTGTAGCCATACAAGCCGCAAAGTTTGCAGATCCTCCCGACTCACCTACAAACTCCGAATAAACAAGAGTAGGCATAACTCTGTATCCCTCACCTATAAGAGCCGGTGTTCCAAAATCCGCCATACAGTTCATAAATACCAAAAGTGCCGCCGCAACAAGTGTCGGGGTTATAAGAGGCATAATAACCGTAAATACCTTTTTAAGTCCACCGCAACCTAAACTCTCTGCCGCCTCTGAAAGGGCAACGTCTATCTTTTTTAATGCACCCGATACATAGATGTAGATAAAAGGATAGAGCTTAAGAGAGAATACAAGTAACATTCCTGCAAATCCGTATATTGAAGGCATATTTATACCAAGTGCTTTTCCCAAAAACTTTGTAACGCTTCCGTTTCTTCCAAGCAAAAGTATCCATGAATAAGCACCGATAAAGTTAGGACTCATCATTGATATAATAAACAATACCTCCAAGATTCCCTTTCCCTTTATCTTATAAAAAGACATAAAATATGCTAAAGGAACTCCTATCAAAACAGCTATTACAGTTACACTGATTGTAAGCTTAAAGGAATTTACAAGTGCGCTTGTATAATATTTCTTTGAAAAGAACTGAATGTAGTTCATCAAAGACCATACACCGCTTTTACTGTCTTTAAAACCGTCTAAAAAAAGGCTTAGTAAAGGATAAATAAGGAAAATCGCAAAAACTATAATTATTAATAACGTAACTATATTCCAGAAATCTAATTTAATCTTCTTATTCAGCATACTTTACCACATCCTTTATAAGACTCTTTTCCATATCCTTTGTAAATATATTGATTTTCTTCTTGTTCGGAAGCAGTTTTATACTCTCTCCCTCATCAAATATTCTGTCCGCCTGCCCGAGGTCTTGAGAGTATTCAATACTTGGCTGATCATCAAGTACCATTCCGGCTGCAAACTCAAGGAAATAGTTGGTATATTTTCCAAGGAAAACTCTGCTTAGAATCTTACAATCAATTCCGGTTTCAGAAATTGAAAATTCTTCAGGTCTTACAGATATTACTACTTCTTCGCCGTCCTTAGCTTCACTTGATATATTGTCCATAAATATACTATATCCGTCATTAAATACTACATTGTAGCCTCCATCCGCACTCTTTAGAGTTCCGTAAAAAAGATTTGAGTGTCCGATAAATGTGGAAACAAATGCATCATAAGGTCTTGCATATATATCCTGCGGACTGCCTATCTGTCTGATAATACCGTCTTTCATTACAGCTATTCTGTCCGATATTGCAAGTGCCTCTTCCTGATCATGTGTTACATATACTGTAGTTATTCCTATCTGCTTTTGTACATCTCTTATGGCACTTCTCATTTCTATTCTAAGCTTTGCATCAAGGTTTGAGAGCGGCTCATCCATTAAAAGCACCTGCGGATGTATAACTATTGCTCTTGCAAGTGCAACTCTTTGTTGTTGTCCGCCCGACAATCTCTCAGGCAGTCTGTCCTGATATTCTTCTATCTTTACTATCTTTAGTATCTCATCCACTCTTTGTTTCATCTCTGCCTTAGGTACTTTTCTTATCTTAAGTCCGTACTCTACATTCTGCCTCACCGTAAGATGTGGAAAGATTGCATAACTTTGAAAAACCATTCCTATGTTTCTATTTTGTGCCGGCGTATCATTTATAACCTTATCGTCAAATGCTATTGTACCGCCCTCTATTGAGTTAAATCCGGCTATCATTCTCAGTAATGTTGTCTTTCCGCAGCCTGAAGGTCCAAGCAATGTGAAAAACTCTCCGTTTTTAATGGTGATGGACAGATCCGGTATTATTGTTATATCACCATATTTTTTTACAACATCTTTTACATTTATACTAACGCTCATCTTTTTCTCCTGATATATATTTATTCTTTCCGGTTAAAGAAAGAGCTGCCGCCAACACAACTCTTACAAGCTATATCTAAATCACTTTAGCTTTTACTTGTATTGTTCTGTATTATGCGGCAGCTTTTCCATAATTTATTTTGTAAATATTTCTTTGAACTTATCCAACCATTCGGACTTATGCTCAGCTGTATTGGTCTCATCGTCAGTGATAACCTTGATTTCACTCATAGGCTTCATAGCATCGCCTGCTTCAACGTCTTTTCTGATACTTCTACGATACTGTGTATTGTTCATAAACTCCTGTGTCTCTTTATTTGTCAACCAGTCAAGGAAGATCTGAGCGCTTCTCTCATTGGCACAATTCTTTATTATATATGCACCGTCTCCTCTAAAGATAACACCTTCATTCATGTATACCACTTTTACAGGCGAACCTGCTCCTACATACTGTGCAGCACCCTGTTCAAATGTAAGTCCTACTGTATACTCACCGTCCGCTACTCCCTTATAAACAGCTGATGAACCTCCAAGAAGCTTTCCGTCCAACTGGTCTACAAGCTTTTCTACATAGTTCCAACCCTTATCAGGATCACCATTACCCATAGCGTACAGCATATTGACAAGGTGCTCAAATGATGAAGATGACGCTGACGGCTCTGCAAATGCTATCTTTCCTTTAAGCTCAGGATTTAACAAATCCTCATAACCTTCAACCTTTATATCTCCTATCAAATCTGTGTTTACCATGATTACAGAAGGTATTGTGTCGAATCTTGTAAGATTACCCTCTTTATTCTTGTACTCATCATAGAATGCATCTTCATTTGCACATTTGTAATCTGCAAAATACTCACTCTTATTCTTTACTGTACCGATTGTTCCTGACCACAGTACATCAGCCTGTGGGTTATCAGCCTCAGTCTCGATTCTTTTAAGAGCGTCTCCTGTTCCCATTGCAAGACACTCCGCCTCTATTCCGGTTTCCTCTTCAAACTTTGTAATCATCTCGTCGATCATAGACTCGGTCAAAGGACTGTATATAACAAGCTTTCCTGTTTCTTTAAGATCCCCGTCCTTTGTATCCTTGCTTTCAACCTTAGCATCGGAACTTGCCGTTCCCTCGCTCTTTTGACCTGAACAAGCCATAAGACTAAAAGCAGTCATAGCTGCCAAAGATATTGCAATTACTTGCTTTTTCATAAATATTCCTCCATTACGTAAAACTTATATAGTGATTATATCTGTATAAAAAAGTAAAATAAACCCAATAATAAGTCGATATATCCAAAATTCTGAACAAGATAAAAAGAATAACATATT
>CAUQKD010000228.1:0-3838 GCA_963518365.1 uncultured Lachnoanaerobaculum sp.
CGGCTCTTTCAAATTCCTCGGCACCTACGGCATCTTCTTTTTCCTTTTCCATCTTGTCGATTTCGGCTTTTAGCTCTTTGATCTTTTCAGGTTCCATATAGTTGCTGATTCTTGTCTTTGAAGCCGCCTCATCCACAAGATCGATAGCCTTGTCAGGCAAAAATCTGTCTGAGATATATCTTTTTGAAAGTTTTACCGCACTCTCTATAGCTCTGTCGGTAATGGAAACGGCATGATGTTCTTCATACTTATGCTTAAGCCCAAGAAGTATCTTTGTAGCATCTTCAAGTGAAGGCTCCTCCACCATTATCGGTTGGAATCTTCTCTCAAGCGCGGAGTCCTTTTCAATATGCTTTCTGTACTCATCTATAGTGGTTGCGCCTATAAGCTGCAACTCACCTCTTGCAAGCAGCGGCTTTAATATATTGGACGCATCAACAGCACCTTCAGCACCGCCGGCACCTATTATGGTATGAAGCTCATCAAGGAACAGTAATACATTTCCCGCATTAAGCACTTCATTTATCACTTTCTTAATTCTTTCCTCGAATTCACCGCGATACTTTGACCCTGCAATCATTGCGGGAAGGTCAAGTGTAACAAGTCTTTTATCAAGTAATGTATCCGGTACTTCCTTTGATACTATTCTCTCCGCAAGTCCTTCTACCACCGCAGTCTTACCTACTCCCGGCTCTCCTATAAGCACAGGATTGTTCTTTGTCCTTCTTGAGAGTATCTGCATAACCCTGTTTGTCTCATTGTCTCTGCCTATCACAGGGTCAAGCCTACCGTCTCTTGCAAGGTCTGTAAGATCTCTTGAGTACTTGTCAAGTGTAGGTGTTGAAAGAGCGCTCGATTTACTCTGTTTTCTCTCATAATTTTCTTTTCGCTCAGTGTCCTCACCCATTGCCGACAGTATTTCCATATATATCTTTTGAATATTTATGTTCATAGTCAAAAGCAACTTATGTGCAATGCAGGCACTGTCTTTTATGATGGCTATAAGTATATGCTCGGTACCTATAAGTGCGGACTTATATCTTGTAGCCTCTCTGTAAGCATTTTGCAGCACACCTATTGCAAGCGGAGAATAATTTTGCTTACTCTCTATTGCAACATTATAGTTTGACACTATAAGCTGATCTATCAAATTTAATATCTTTTCTTCTGTTATTCCGTTATTCTCAAGTATCCTTGCCGCTACTCCGCTACCTTCCTGTACAAGACCAAGAAGGAGATGTTCCGTACCGACATAGTTTTGTGACAATTCTGCGGCTGCCGTTTCAGCACACCTGATTGCCTCCTTTGCTTGAGATGTATATCTTTCAGCCATTACTTTTCCTCTCTACTTTAATTTTCCTATATTTTCTCTTATATATTCCGCCCTGCGTATTTCTATATAATCTTCAGTTAAAGGGCTGCCTGCCATATTCAATATATTTGATGTTTGTATGCCAAGCATTATTGAATACAGCTTATGCGGCGATTCTATCTTTATAAATCCGTCGGCACAACCTTTCATAAGAAGGCTTAGACAATTCATAGCATCTCGTAAATTAAACTTTCTTGCATATTTTAAAAGCCCGTATGCCTTATAAGCCTCATCTTCTCTTGCAACCCTTTGCACTTCTCCCAGCGCCTCGGCTTCTCTAAGTTTTCTTTCATTTTCATTTAACTGATTGGCAACCTTTGTTACAGTATCAATTATCTCCTTTTCAGAAATACCGAGAGTCTTTGAATTGCTTATCTCATACAATGTACCGAAGTTTTCTCTGCCTTCTCCGTGCAATCCTCTTATAGATACTCCAAATCTTCCGGCATTTGCGATAAGCTTTGAAAAACCCTTATTTTTATTGGATGCAGGCAAATGAAGCAATATTGATGCACGCATCCCTGTTCCTATATTGGTGGGATATGTAGTCAAATATCCGTACTTGTCGTTAAAAGCATAATTAAAATGTTCTTCTATGTAGTCATCAATTCTGTTGGCTTTATCAAGTAAGTCATATAGTTTAATACCTGATGACATAGTTTGCAAGCGAATATGATCATCTCCGTTAATAATTATGCTTATATCTTCACTGTCGTTTAATATAAGCCCTGTGGGAGTCTCCTTTTTTGCCAATGTGTCATTCAATATCTTTCTTTCACACATTGACATTCTTTCTATCTCAGGAATTCTGTTTAACATGGAGGAACTTATGTTCATTCCCAAATCCACAGAGATATTTGACAACTCGCCCAGAGTATTCTCTACAAGTTTTTTTGCCTCAATATCAGTCAATTTGTTTGGAAATAATGTATCATCAAAGTTTCTTGCAAATCTTATCTTACTGCTTATGTAATTATAGTCAGTACTGAGTTCCACATTATCATACCACATCGCCGTTGTCCTCTTTGATAGTTTTTATCTTGTCTCTTAATATTGCCGCCTGTTCAAAATCCTCTATTTTGATTGCATCATCCAATTTTTGCTTTAATATTTCAATCTCCTTGTCCTCATCACTGAAAATAGCATCAATGTTTTCAGTAACTACCGATTTGGGTAGGATTTTGTCACTTTTGTGATAATTTTTCGGTATTTTACCGACATGCTTATCATTGCCGTGAATCTGTTTGATATTATCATTTATAAGCAGGTTAAATACCTCAAAACAGTCCTTACAACCGAACATCGAGTTTTTTATAAAGTCGTCATAGCTTGTATTACATGTAGGGCACACTATCTGTCTGTAGTCTTTATTTCCATCATTCTCAAATACATCTCCAAGTATTCCCGAAAGCAACTTTGAAAGACTGAAGTCCTTATCAAACAAACCGGTATATTGGTCCAAATCCTTAGCACATTGTGAACACAGATGATGTTCATTTTTCTTGTCTCCGTCTACTATCTCAGTGTAAAAGACATTTGCCTCTCTTATTTTGCACTTCTCACATAACATCTTTGTCTACATCTCCTCGATTTCTTGTACATCAAACTCATTATACAGTTCATCTATCAATTCATGTGCCTCATCTCTGGTAACACCGTTGCATATACCTCTTGCCACTACCGTCCCGAATTCTTTTCTCATATTGCGAAGCACTCTAAGTTTGTCCGCATCCACTTTAATCATTGCGCCTTTTCTTCTGTCAAGCTTTACAAAGCCCTCTCTTTTAAGTGTAGCGTATGCTTTGTTCACCGTATGCATATTTATACCGATGTCCTCAGCCATCTGTCGTACTGACGGCAACATATCGCCTTCTCTGTACTTATTGGTTGCAATGCCGATTATTATCTGATTACATAGCTGTATATATATAGCCTCTTCACTATGAAAATCTATTATTACATCCATACTCACACTCCAAATAAAAAATTGTCTATAATATGTTTTGCAACTTGCCATAGGCTCGTTGCTATATAAGTAAGTTATAAATGTTCTAGCGATAGTATAACACAATGATGTTTTAAACACAATATTTATAGATTTTTACAGCTTACAAAAGGCTTACAAAAAAATAAATCTTCATATAAACCTATCAGTACTCTATATAATTAATGATATGCAACATAGTTATACCTTTTTATGCTTTTATATTCACTCACTATTTTTATATATTTTAACCAGTATTTTTATACTAAAAGTTGGTAAAAATTATATAATCTCATTTAGCTAAGTTAGGTTGCATAAAATTTTTCTGCTCTTTAATGTACTTATATCACTATCATTACCTAATGTTCATAATTTATTAACTTTTTTCCTATTGCATAAACTTCTCACTTATGCTATTATAATATCCGTAGTTGAGAGTTTTCTTGCGTTGACCTCTCACTACAAAATGTGCATTATGCACT
>CAUQKD010000229.1:0-3823 GCA_963518365.1 uncultured Lachnoanaerobaculum sp.
ATTCATCATATGTGGCTTCTTCACGGTTTGAGCCTGCCATTACCAAAGTATCTGTTACCTGACCTGCCGAATTGTATACGGTAGTGGCATATCCGAGCGGAACAATGCTGTCTACGTCCACCTCGGGGGCATTGTCTATGATACCTTTTATCATACCTATACCCATTGCGCCTCCCAAAACGGCTATAACCAACAGTGAAAGAAAGAATGTTTTAACCGCCTTAAATATGGCTTTATTTATATATTTTCTTTTCTTTGAACCGAAGGATTTTAAGCTTTTTTCAGGAGCTTTATTTTCATTCTCTTTATTCATTACTTTTTCCTTTTCAAAACAAATTTAAATTAAAAGCACTCACTCATAGACTAGATTATACAACATTAGTTCAATATAGGCTATCAGCTTTAAATAATCTTTATCTTTTATATGTTGTTTTTTAATTATAAAAAGGTACCCTTACGGATACCTTTAGAAATATTTATTGTTTTGACTTGATCATTGAACGCTTTCTGAGTGTAGGATCAAGTATTTTCTTCCTGATACGTAGATTCTCAGGTGTTACCTCCAAAAGCTCGTCGGTATCAATAAACTCAAGCGACTCTTCAAGGCTCATAACTTTAGGTGTAACAAGTCTTAGTGCTTCATCTGCACTTGACGATCTTGTGTTTGTAAGCTTTTTTGTCTTGCAGACATTGATCTCGACGTCCTCGGATTTTCCGTTCTTTCCGATTACCATACCTGCATATACTTTCTCACCCGGTCCGATAAAGAGAGTACCACGTTCCTGTGCATTGAAAAGTCCGTAGGTAATGGACTCGCCGCTCTCAAATGCGATAATGGAACCTGTCTTTCTGTAGAACATGTCACCCTTGTACGGTGCATATCCTTCAAACTCGGTATTGAGGATACCGTTTCCCTTGGTGTCGGTCATGAACTCACCTCTGTAGCCGATAAGACCGCGAGACGGAATGAGGAATTGAAGTCTTGTATATCCGCCATGTGTAGGGCTCATCCCCTGAAGCTCACCCTTTCTTGAAGTAAGCTTTTGTATAACCGCACCTGAGAATTCGTCAGGAACATCTACAAATGCAAGCTCCATAGGCTCCTGCTTTTGATTTCTTTCATCATAGTGATATATAACCTCGGCCTTGCTGACTGCAAACTCAAATCCTTCTCTTCTCATATTTTCTATAAGAACGGATAAGTGAAGTTCGCCTCTGCCTGATACTTTAAAGCAGTCAGGAGACTCCGTTTCTTCCACTCTAAGGCTGACGTCCGTATTCAGCTCTCTGAAGAGTCTTTCACGCAGATGTCTTGATGTAATGAACTTTCCTTCTCTTCCTGCAAGAGGAGAGTCGTTTACCATAAAGTTCATCGAGATGGTAGGTTCTGAAATCTTTTGGAAAGGTATTGCCTGCGGATTGTCGATAGAAGTCAGTGTATCTCCGATATGTATATCCGGAATACCTGAGATAGCCACTATTGAACCTATCCTTGCTTCGCTTACTTCCACTCTGTTCAGTCCTTCGTACTCATAGAGCTTACCTATCTTAACCTTTTTCATCTTATCAGGGTCGTGGTGATTGACCAAAGCCACTTCCTGATTTACCTTGATGATACCGTTGTCCACCTTACCTACACCTATTCTACCTACATATTCATTGTAGTCGATAGTGCTTATAAGTACTTGCGGATCCGCGTCTTCGTCACCTGTAGGTGCAGGGATATGCTTGATAATAGTCTCAAACAAAGGCTTCATATCCATATTTGTATCATTGAGATTGTATCTTGCCCAACCTCCTCTTGCACTTGCAAAAAGGAAAGGACAGTCAAGCTGATGCTCATTTGCATCAAGGTCAAGTAAAAGCTCAAGTATCTCGTCTACAACCTCTTCAGGTCTTGCTTCGTCTCTGTCACATTTATTGATAAGGCAAAGCACCTCAAGGTCAAGCTCAAGAGCCTTTCTAAGTACAAATTTGGTCTGCGGCATGGCACCTTCATAAGCGTCAACTACCAGTACGACACCGTTTACCATCTTTAGAACACGCTCCACTTCTCCTCCGAAGTCGGCATGTCCCGGTGTATCTATAATATTGATTTTCACATCACCGTAGTGTACGGCGGTGTTCTTTGAGAGAATTGTGATTCCTCTCTCTCTTTCTATATCATTTGAGTCCATTACTCTTTCAGCCACTTCCTGATTCGCCCTGAAAACACCGCTCTGCTTTAAAAGCTGGTCAACGAGTGTAGTTTTACCATGGTCTACATGGGCGATAATGGCAATATTTCTTATATCTTCTCTTGTTGTTATCATATATACTTCCTCATAAAAATTTACAAATACCTATTATAGCATTGTTTTAGGGGATTTTCCATATATAAAATTTTACTTGGATATTGAAATTAATTAAAGATAATGCTATACTCACTGTACTATGATAGATAATACAGTTAAAGGAGAAGCCTATGATTGTGATTGACTCAAGGGATAAGAGACCTATCTATGAGCAGGTGGTAGACAAGCTGTCCGATCTGATGCTTGTAGGGGTATTGTCTCCGGGGGATAAGCTTCCGTCTGTGAGAAGCCTTGCAATGGAGCTTTCAATAAATCCGAATACTATACAAAAGGCCTATATTGAGCTTGAGCGCGAAGGCTATGTATACAGTGTAAAGGGTATCGGAAGCTTTGTATCGGATATGGACAAAATAAAGGAAAATAAGAAAAATGTCTTGTTCAATGAACTTAGGGAGCTGGTGGACAAGTCAAAGAGACTTATAGACAGAGATGAATTTTGTAAAAAAGCGGATGAGTTCTATAAAAAGAAGGAGGAAGTATGATTGAAGCCAAGAATTTAAGTAAGAGCTTTGAAGATATCAAGGCGCTTGACAATATAAGCGCAACTATAAGAGACGGAAATGTCTTCGGACTTATAGGAACCAACGGTGCCGGAAAAAGTACCTTTTTAAAGATACTTGCAGGAATACTAAAGCCTGAGAGCGGTAAGATACTTATTGATAATGAGAGTGTATTTGAAAATATAAATGCAAAAGAGAAGTTTTTTTATATCTCTGATGAGCAGTATTTCTTTGCAAACACCAATGCAAAGGAAATGATGAAATTTTATTCTTCCGTATATAAAAACTTCGATACGGACAAGTGCGAAAAGCTTCTGGCCGCACTTGACCTTGGTATAAACAGAAAGATAAATACCTTTTCAAAAGGAATGAAAAAGCAGCTTTGCATTGCACTCGGAGTGGCGTCAAATACCAAGTATCTGCTCTGTGATGAAACCTTTGACGGACTTGACCCTGTTATGAGACAGGCGGTGAAGAGTCTTTTTGCAAAGGAGATGGATGAGAGAGGTCTGACACCTATAATAGCTTCACACAACTTAAGAGAGCTTGAGGACATCTGTGACCATGTAGGACTTTTACATAAAGGAGGAATACTTCTTTCAAAAGATGTATCAGATATGAAACTTAATATTCATAAAGTACAGTGTGTGTTTGAAAGTAATTTCGATATGGACATGTTAAAGTCGCTTGATATTATGCAGATGAAAAATAGCGGGCGTGTGTATACAATCACCGTTAAGGGTGAGGAAGAAGAGATAAGAACTAAGATGGAAGAGTTTCATCCGGTATTTTTTGAGATGATGGATCTTAGTCTTGAAGAAATATTTATAAGTGAAACGGAGGTCTACGGTTATGACATCAAAAAGCTTATTTTTTAAACTGCTGAAGGAAGATTTTAAGGTAAGGATTTGGAGTCTTGCTGTAAGCATTCTTACATTTTTCTTTTCAGTGATTGTAGCGACGGCTATG
>CAUQKD010000230.1:0-3799 GCA_963518365.1 uncultured Lachnoanaerobaculum sp.
GTTCAACATCATATCACTTTAAAAAGGGGAATATACCTGATATAGCAAGGTAAGGACATAGAAATATGGTAAGTGGGTTGGTAAATCAACCCACTTTTTATTTTTATGGTTGCTTTCCTATATATGCCAGTATTCCGCCGTCTACATAGAGTATATGTCCGTTTACAAAGTCGGATGCAGAGGATGATAAGAATACTACAGGGCCTGCAAGGTCGGCAGGATCTCCCCATCTGTTTGCAGGAGTCTTTGCAAGTATAAAGGAATCAAAAGGATGTTTGCTTCCGTCAGGCTGTATCTCACGAAGAGGTGCGGTCTGTGATGTTGCAATATATCCCGGTCCTATTCCGTTACACTGAATATTGTACTGACCGTATTCAGAAGCTATATTTTTTGTAAGCATTTTTAAACCGCCCTTTGCTGCTGCATAGGCGCTTACAGTTTCTCTGCCAAGCTCACTCATCATGGAGCAGATATTTATTATTTTGCCGCTTCTTCTTTTTACCATACCCGGTAAAACAGCCTTTGCCATAATAAAAGGTGCGATAAGGTCCACATCTATAACTGAATTGAACTCATCCACGCTCATATCGGTCATTGGAATTCTTTTTATAATTCCGGCATTGTTTATAAGAATATCTATTTCACCGATATTCTTTTCAATATCGGCTACCATCTTTTTTACTTCTTCTTCATCGGTTACATCACATACATAACCTTTTGCATCAATATTTTCTCTCTTATATGCTTCAAGACCTTTTTTAAGTCCGTCTTCTGAACTGCTGTTAAATATTACCTTCGCACCTGCGTCGGAAAGTGCCTTTGCCATTGCAAAGCCTATTCCGTGAGATGCACCTGTAACAAGTGCGATTTTTCCGTCAAGTCTGAAGCTGTTTAAAACATTTTCCATTATCTCAAATCCTCGTTCTTTATAACATCCATATCATCAAATGCCTGATTTTCGCCGCCCATTGCCCAGATAAAAGTATAGTTTGATGTACCTGCCGCCGAATGTATACTCCATGAAGGAGATATAACGGCTTCTTCATTGTGCATTACAATATGTCTTGTTTCATTAGGCTCGCCCATAAGATGGAAGATAACATTGTCCTTCGGAACTTCAAAGTACATATAAATCTCCATTCTTCTCTCATGTGTATGTGCAGGCATTGTATTCCATACATTTCCCTCATCAAGAACGGTCATACCCATAGAAAGCTGTGCGGTTTGTAATACATCAGGATGTATAAACTGATTTATCACTCTCTTATTTGAAGTCTTATTATCTCCAAGAGGCTTCTTTGCGGCATCCTTTATTGATATAAATTTTGTCTTATATGAAATATGTGCAGGAGCGCTTACCATATAAAACTTAGCCGGATTGCTTTTATCAAGGCTTTTGAAAGTAACATTTTTTGTACCCTTAGTGATATAGAGGCAATCCTTATAGTCAAGTGTAAAGGTTTCATCATCAGCTACGATTTCACCCTTGCCGCCTATATTGAAAATACCTATTTCTCTTCTTTCAAGAAAGTAGCTTGTGCCGAAGTTTGACCACACATCAATTCCTTTATCTATGGAAACTGTCTCATTTACAGGCATACAGCCTAAAGTTACCATTCTGTCCACATGTGAATACACGGCGACTACAGTATCAGGCTGATAAAGGTCCTGAATAAGAAATTCATCTCTTATCTCGTCTGTGGTGTAAAATTTAAAGTCTCTTTGATTTGCTGAATAACGAATGTCCATAAATCCTCCTTTAATATGCTATAAACATTTCATCAAATTTGTTGCTTAAGGCCGCATTGACCCTCTCAATACCGCCGTAAAGATGATTTTTAACTATTTCCTCTATCTTAGAGGTATCTCTGTTTTTAATCATCTCATACATCTGCTTATGCTCAAGTATTACCTGCTCGTAGTTTTTACATTCAAGCATATCCAGTATGCAAAATCTTGTGTAATTGGAGTCGGATTTTCTTATCTGCTCCCAAAGATAGGTATGTCCGGTCTTCTTATACCACAATTCATGCATGGATAAATCTGTCTCCTTGAATTTATCAGGCTTAAAGTTTTTAGTGTTTTCATAGCTTTTTGTAAGCTTGATAATGCTCTTTTCAATCTTTTTAATATCGCCCTCTGTTGCAACGGCGATGAAGTCTTTCAGTACCATACTCTCAAGGGCAAATCTTTCATATATGATTTGCTTGACAATTTCCATATTTATCATGGATACTCTTGTGCCGCTTTTTGGAACTATATCTACAAGCCCCGAGCCTGCAAGTCTTGAGAGCGCGGAGCGTATCGGAGTTCTTGAAACATTGTACCTTGTGCAAAGGCTGTTTTCACTTACAAGCTGCCCCGGTTTAAGCTTGAGCATCAATATGTCGTTTTCTATTTCCGAATATATATATTGTGCGGTAGAAATACTCATACCCCCCTTTCAGAAGTAAATTAACCTTGTATGCAAGCATTATTTTATGCTATGATTAACGAGTTTATAAGACCATAATATAACGGATATTTTAATAAGTCAATCAAAACTTGTATCCAAGATTTAGATAAACTTGTATCCAAGAAATAAAAACACCAAGGAGAAATATATGGGCGGATTTTTTAATTATGACAATCCTGTGTGGAGATTTGTCGGCAGAATATGGGATTTGTTTATTCTGAACCTGCTTTGGGTGGTATGCTCCATACCGATAGTAACTTTCGGAGCGTCCACAACGGCTATGTATTACTGTACACTTAAGATAGCAAAGGACCGTGACAGCGGAGGAATGTTTACAATGTTCTTTCACAGCTTCAAAGACAATATAAAACAGTCCACTATCATTTGGATAATAATGGCTTTGACAGGAGGCATACTGTTTTTTGATATAAGATTTTTCAGCTTCTATTCACCTATACATAATACTGTAATCAGAATGATAATATTTACGGTTACCTGCTTTTTGCTACTTTTGTGGCTGTTTATATTCCTGTATATATTTCCTATACAGGCAAAGTTTATCAATCCGATAAAGCATACTTTTAAACTGGCGCTTTTCATGTCAATAAAGCACCTTGTCAGAACAATAATCATATTGGCGGGAAGTTTAATAATACTTGTAGCGGTATATTATCTGATAATGAGACTGCCGGGAGTAATGTCCATGCTTGTGCTGATACTCGGTTCGGGAATATCTTTGTTTCAGGCAAGTCAGTTCAATATGGTCTTCGACAAATATATAAATGAGGATAATGAATAAAAAAATATTGTACTGATTTTTAGACATTTTGTTATTTTATTAACTAATCTTAAAGCTTGTATTGTGTCTTTTTTTTTACTATACTATAGATATATGAGCTCGGGTGAGCTTTTTGTTGTGCAAATAAGCACAGGTTAAATATAAGCTATATGCTGTAAGAACAGAAAGGGATATGTCATATGTCAATGATGGATCAACTAAGAGAGAGAGCAAAGAAAAGTAAGAAAACTATAATATTGCCGGAGTCAATGGATAAGAGGACCTTCAAGGCTGCCGAAGCAATCTTGAAAGACGGTTTGGCAAACCTTATAATCATCGGAACACCACAGGAAGTGGAGGAGTATTCAAAGGGTTTTGATATCACAGGAGCGACAATAATTGATCCAAATACTTATGAGAAGACAAAAGAATATGAGGACCTCTTTGTAGAACTCAGAAAGTCAAAGGGACTTACTCATGAAGATGCAAGAAAGCAGATGTTGAGCGACTATACAACTTACGGATGCCTGATGCTCAAGGCGGGAGATGCTGACGGACTTGTAAGC
>CAUQKD010000231.1:0-3774 GCA_963518365.1 uncultured Lachnoanaerobaculum sp.
GACAATTCATATGTTGGTGATCAGTTCTTCTTAAGAGGAGCAAGTGATTACAACATTATAGCTAAGCCGGGCAGCATTGATGCTTATAAGGAGAGAGCTAAGGGCAGCAACAATGTTGATTTTAACGCTGAGTTAAAGGATAAGGAAAAATTAACAAAGGATATCGGAAGAGCTTATAAGAAGGCTGTTACAGATGCAAGCGGTAAGGTTGTATTGACAGTTGACAATATGTATCCGGGATATGCTCAGGCATTCCGTTCAGATATTGTAAATGTCGGTGATATAGCAGCTAAGCTTAGCAATATCAAGTTTGAGTCAAAGAGCCTTGATAAGGCAAAAGAGTCAGGTAATCTTGATGAGATGATCGGTGTTGCAGTATTCCTTCACAGAGAGCAGTATGAGCCTAACAAGACAGGTAACGAGCCTACATTTAAGCTTGCTAAGGCACTTGCAGACAACGGTGTTGATTCAAGCAAGTTCTTCAAGGTTGGCGGTGTTGACTTCGTAAGATTGTCAGCATTAAATGATGCGGATGTAAAGGCGGCATTACAGAACAATGTTATCAAGTGTGCTCCTGCTACAGATCAGAGACTTGATATGTTTGTAGGTGTTGCTATGGATCCTGATGCAGAAGGTAAGTTCACAACAGGTACTGTAGAGGACAGAAAAGATAATGATGATAAGTTAAGCCAGGGTAAGGGAATCCAGCTTTCAATGGATCTTCTTTGGGATCAGTTCAATGCAGGTAAGGATGCAGGAAACGGAAACATCTTGGTAAATCAGAATAAGTAATAGTCGGACAAAAAGTTTGATTAATTTAAAGGAGAGGCAGGTCTATGAACCTGTCTCTTTTAATATATAAAATACATTGTGATAAACCTTCAATAGGTACAATTTATAAAAAACTGTAGATATAAAAGTTAAATAAAAATTAATTTGCATAATTTGTATACTATGATAAAATAAAGCCAAGATAATCATAAGAAACAAACAGAATAGAGAGGAGACAAAACAATGGGTAAAAGAAGTGATTTTTATTTATTTTTCTGGGGTGGGCTTATAATGATGGTGGTAGGCTTATTCTTCTTATCACAAAAGGTGACTGTGACCAATTTGTTTTGGGGTAGCGGGTTTCGCATGATGGGGGTACATGTTAACTCAGGGCTTGTAATAGTTCCGCTTATATTTTCTTTAATCTGGCTATTTATAAGGCCTAATAAAGGCTCCAAGATAGCTATTGTACTAAGTGTTATCTTGATTATAGCAAGCCTTATACAGTCTACCAGATTTTATCTTCAGTACGTATCGCTGTTTGATTGGGTGCTGATGCTTGTACTGATCTTTGGAGGTATGGCATTTATTGCAAAGGGCTTGATGATGAAATGATATAAAAAATTGTATTTAACATATTAAAAAGAGCAGCCGTATAGGCTGCCTTTTTCTTTAAAATATTTTCTTGAAATTATTTTTTTATTCTTTAACGGTTTTTGACGCTTTCTGTGTCATAGCATGACCTGTAATAAAACACATAACGAGTCCTACTACTGCTACAGCTGCCCAAAATAAATGCTTCTTTAACATATTTACTCCTTACTGAACCCAAACGCCGTCTGCGTTTATATTGTATCCGTCAACAGTTGTATTTGTAACCATTTCTCCGTTTGCATCAAGATAGTACCAAAGTCCCTTGTACTCTATCCAGCCCTTCTTGTAAAGTCCGGATTCTTCAAAGTAGTACCACTTGTTATTGATAAGTGTCCAGCCTACAGGCATATCTCCGTTTGGCTGATTTAAGTAATATCTGAATCCCTTTGAATCTGTAATCCATCCAGTCTGCATAACACCGTTTGCATCAAAATAATACCAATGATCATTTACCATGAACCAGTTTGTAGCATGTGTACCGTCAGGTTTTCTGTAGTACCATGAGTTGTTTGATTGATACCAACCGCCGTTGTTTGTTGAAGTGTTGGTGTTGGCGGTATTTGTTGACGGGTTAAGTGATGTGGTATTGCTTCTGCTCTTCTTATATTCGGCAATTGTGTCCGCATCAAAAGTCTCAGCTTCCGACTGAATACTCATATCAGGGCCGCCCTTTAGCGGATATACCTTGAATGAATAGCTTCCTGCGCCGTTGTCGATAATAAGTTTTGTGAAATCATACTTTGGAGCACTTGTGCTGTTGTTGGATCCGATCTTTTTATTGCCTTTAAAAAGCTGTATCTTGTACTTGGTCTTGTCCTCAGCTTCGTCCCATGTTGCAAGTGCCTTGCTTCCGGTGTCCCATGATGCACTACCTATAGAATAGTCGCCTGCCGCAAAAACAGACATACTCATAAAGAGTGAAAAAACCATGGATAACATTAAAATCAGTTTCTTCATAAATATCCTTTCTTTTATAAGTTCTATTTGTCTTAAAAGACACACTCATAATTCTATTCTAGCATATAAAGGCAATACTTTATATTAAATTTAATTAAATATAGTTTACTCTTTTCTAAACTTTGTTTTCGTTCTTCACTATACAAAGATATCTGTACATACTTGCAGGAGAACAGGAGAGTCTGTGCCCTACAGTCTTTATAGCTCCCTTCATGGAAAAAATACCCTTTTGATAAAGTTGCTTTATTATATCAAGCTTTTCGATATGGCTAAGCTTATTAAACGGCAGTTTACTGTCGATACGAAGCAGTATTTCGTCAATAGCATTTGAAATACTGTCTGAGAAGATTTCCTGTTCACAGTTTCCCTTTATCTCAATAGAGATATTTTTACTCACATAGTTGTCGGGATGACAGAGTGAGAACACAAGGTTTGAAAGCTCCTTGTACCTGTTGTCGTCAAAACTTATATTCAATGCACCTATAAGATTGTTATCGGTATCCTTTATATAAAAAGTGGAACATCGTAAAATCTTACCGTTACCTGACAGTGCACGGTAGTTGGAGAGCCACTTTTCAGTAGATGAAGTACTTTTATTAAGTATGGTTTTCATAGCCGGACTTATAGTGTCACCTGATTTTCTTCCGCTTATTTCTCCGTTTACTATGTGCAATATATGCTTCAGATCATATACTATAATCTCATAGTCGGGACCGAGCAGTGTACTTAAAAAGTTTGAAATATCAATGTACCTGCCTATATTAAATTCATTCATATTTACCCCCAATATATTTGCTTAGTAAGCAAAATATAAATTGCAAACTAAAACACCCTATATTTATTATAGCAAAACTTAAAAGAATATAATAGAAAAAATGAAAATTATACAAATTAGCTAAAATAAGAAAGAAAAAGAGAAATGAAGGGAAAAAATCAGGGGTTAAAAATTTCTCATAAAAATTCTCATGGAAAGCTTGAAAGCAAAAATATATCGGTTTTACTGTAAAGATGCAGATAATAATATTTCAAAAAAATTATCAGCGGGAAGTTTTTGCTTTTGTTGAGAAAATTTAGAAAATCATATTTTAATGCATATTGCACAGAAATATACGAAAAACACTTTTACAAAGACTTTTTATTAAACAATATTGACAATAATTAAAATTAGTGATAAATTATTCTCATAAGGATATTTAGATAATAAACCTTGAAAATACAAATAAATTGTAGAAAACGTGTATACACTACAAAAATACAATGTGAAGGAATAAGTGTTATCTACTATATTATATAAACTGTAATACCGTCCGCCAGTCGTTTGTTACGATGACCGGGGTATCAAATAAATATATTTGGAGGTATTAAAATGGAGTATGAGAAAATGTTAGGTGT
>CAUQKD010000232.1:0-3749 GCA_963518365.1 uncultured Lachnoanaerobaculum sp.
TAGGGGTCAATGGTAATTGACCCTCAAATAATTGACCCAACATTTGAGGACGAATTGTCGTTTGTGGGCGAATAACAATTCGCCCCTACAATGGGATGCAAACATTCTCAATATATTGTAATAAGGTAAATAATGTAATGAATTACGGATTGTTTTTCCATTATGATACACATCACACCGTAGGGGTCAATGGTAATTGACCCTCAAATAATTGACCCAACATTTGAGGACGAATCGCCTTTCAGGGGCGAATTATTCCCAAATATTCAATAAACCAATAAAAATGAATAATTATTATTATAACCCTGATATACATCACCGTAGATCTATACGCCTACAAGGATATGATTATGCACAAAAAGGAATGTATTTTATAACCTTATGCGTACAGGAAAGAGAATGTATTTTTGGTACTATCTTTGAAAATAGGATGTTCCTTAATGAAATAGGACAAATCGTAGCTGATGAATGGGTAAATACTATGAATATTCGTGATAATGTGATAATCCACGATTTTATCGTAATGCCTAATCATATACACGGTATTGTAGAAATAACATATAATAAAAACGATGAATGCCTGATAGGTGAATTTGTTTCACCAACAAAATCAATAGGAGCTATTGTAAGAGGTTTTAAAATCGCCACCACCAAGAGAATAAAGAATTTCATAACCCCTGTAGGGGCGAATGGCAATTCGCCCAATGGCAATTCGCCCAATGGCAATTCACCCAATGGCAATTCGCCCAATGGTAATTATCCCCTACAAGAATGGATTATCAATCATTTACCACATATATGGCAACGGAATTATTACGAACATATCATAAGAGATTACAACGACCACGAACGTATTGCCAATTATATAAATACGAATCCCTCACGCTGGGAAGAAGATATGTTTAATGAATAATTTACAATCGTTTTTCCGTTATGATACACATCACAACCGTAGGGGTCAATGGCAATTGACCCTCAAACAATATAGGCGAATTGCCTCACATACTCAGCTACGCCAGCTCGCTGACTTTGCCCCTACAGCAGGGTGCAAACGGACTAAAGAAATAGCCCTACGCAGAAAACAATACGAGTATTATAGGGAGAAATTATTAACATTTATCAATAACCAATAATAACAGCTATGGGAAAAAAACTTGAAGAAATAGCACAAGAACTAAAAGATAGTTCTAAAAAAGTACAACTTATTTATGCTTTCAATGGTGTAGGTAAAACACGTTTGTCTCGTATCTTTAAGGATTTAGTCTCTTCTAAACAAGAAGATGATGAAAAAACTCGTTCAAAGATTATTTACTACAATGCCTTTACAGAAGACTTATTTTATTGGGATAATGACCTAGAAGAGGATACAAATAGAAAAATAAAAATTCGTCCTAATGGTTTTACCCGTTGGATACTTGAAGATGAAGGACAAGGAGGGAATATTATCACTAACTTTCAACGTTACACCAATGATAAATTGACTCCTATATTTAATTCAGAATATACAGTTAAAGGAGAAGACGGAAAAGATATTAAAATTCCTGCATATTCTGAAATAACGTTTTCTATAGAAAGAGGAAATGATGAGACAATTAATAATATAAAGATTTCTAAAGGAGAAGAAAGCTGTCTTATTTGGTGTATCTTCTATAGTTTATTAAAAGAAGTTATTGAGACTTTAAACATTCCTGAAGTAGAGGAACGCTCAGTAGATGGGTTTAATGAGCTAAAATATGTTTTTATAGATGACCCAGTAAGTTCTTTAGATGAAAACCACTTAATAGAATTGGCTGTAAATATAGCTGAGTTAGTAAGAGCAAGCAAATCAGATTTGAAATTCATTATTACAACACATAATCCGTTGTTCTATAATGTCCTTCACAATGAGTTTAACTATTCTGATACATCTACAGGATACAAACCAAAAGAATCAACAAAAAAACGTCTTAAAAAATTAGATGATGGGACATACCTTTTAGATGAACAAAATGATGATTCTCCTTTTTCCTATCATATATATCTTTTGTCAGAACTTGAGAAAGTTATAGAATCCGGAAATGTTCAAAAATATCATTTCAATTTTCTACGTAATATTCTTGAAAAAACTTCTACCTTTCTTGGTTATAGGAATTGGAAAGAATTATTACCAGAAGATGCTCGGGAGTCATACTTTAATCGTATAATTAATTTATCTAGTCATGGAAAATTTTCAAGTGAAGAAGTTTCAGTTATAAGAGATAATGATAAGAGGGTCTTATCCTATCTTGTAAGAACTTTTAAGGAATCATATAAATTCAAATAGAAAAAGTATTATAATAAAATTGAGCTACAAGATCAAAAGAGAGAAGGTAAGAACTATAAGTTTACACCTGCAACTACTCCTATGTGAATTTGCTCAAAATATCACCTAATGATCTACTAAGTTTATGAGACGATTTACTCAAAGATGAAGATAAAAATCATTAAGCAAGTTTTGCCCCTTGCTAAGCAAGGAAGAAACGCAACTATAACTAATTGAAAATCAATGTTGAAAATTTAAATAAGCAAGTTTTTTATATCAATAAGCAAGGAAAAAATATGAATGATAAGAAACTAATTATTAAAAATACCCTATACCAAGAATTAGTAGAAACCATAGGTCAAGTACTCATAGAGGGACGAAATAAAGCACTCCAAACTGTGAATACAACTTTGGTACTTACTAACTGGCAAATAGGTCGTTATATTGTAGAGTACGAACAAAAAGGGAATGAACGTGCTGAATATGGTGCTGAATTAATTAATTGCTTGGCACACGATCTTACTCTTATGTATGGAAAGGGCTTCAGCAAGAGTAATATTATTTATATGCGTAAGTTTTACTTATGTTTTCAAAAAAGTGAGACACTGTCTCACCTTTTGAGTTGGAGTCATTATTTTGAACTATTAAAGTCTGAAGACCCTTTAGAAATGAGCTTTTATACTAAGCAATGTGAGCGAGAAAACTGGAGTGTAAGAGAGTTGAAACGACAAATGAAGAGTGGTCTTTTTTATAGGTTAGCGCTAAGTAAAAATAAAGAAGAAGTATTGCTATTAAGCAAAAATGGTCAGGAGGTGCAAACCCCAAGAGATATTGTTAAAGATCCTTTTGTATTAGAGTTTGTAGGAATACCAGAGAAACAGGTTTATTACGAAGGGGAATTGGAAGAGAAATTAATAGCTAACCTGCAAGACTTCCTTTTAGAATTAGGTAAAGGGTTTGCTTTTATTGGAAGGCAGTATAAAATCAATATAGGAGCGCGCCATTTTTATGTAGACCTTGTGTTCTACCATCGTATATTGAAATGTTTTGTGCTTATAGACCTAAAAAGAGGAGAAATCGAACATAATGATATTGGGCAAATGAATCTGTACCTGAATTATTTTAAAAATGAAGAAAATACAGAAGGTGATAATGAACCTATAGGTATTGTTCTAGGAGCACTCAAAGATCAGGTGCTAATTGAGTATGCTATGCAAGGTATATCAAATCAACTTTTTGTTAGTAGATACCAACTCTATTTGCCTGACAAACAACAGTTACAAGATGAGTTACAAAAAATCATAAACAATAAATTATAATCATATTATGACCTACAACACTATCGTCGAAACACAAAACTACATCGTTTTAGACAATTATACTAAGCTCTCTAAAGTGAGTGAAGCACCCGCTACTTACCAAAGCGAGAATGCTTTAGAACGCGAATTTATAGAGGATTTGGTAGAAC
>CAUQKD010000233.1:0-3739 GCA_963518365.1 uncultured Lachnoanaerobaculum sp.
GGATGCTGTCATAAAGCTTTGTGCTTCCTGCAAATGTCTTTGCAAGGAAATCAACAGCCAAATCTTTCTTCTTTGAAGATCCGCTTACAGCCCAGCTTGAACCGCCGTTGTTTGAGTAGTTGGTCTGCTCGCCGATACCTGCAAGCTTAGGCAGATTTGTAACCGCCCACTTGCCTGACTGATCCTTTGCGGCTCTTATAGATCCCATAATCCAGCAACCGTTGATAGTTCCCGCTACGGTCTCGGCATTCATAGTTGTGATGTACTGGTCCCAGTCGTTTACAAGTACCATAACACCCGACTCTTTAAGTTCCTTATATGTCTCTAAAGCTTTCTTTAAAGTCTCATTTCCGACGATATTAGGGTTGCCCTCGGCGTCAAAGAGTGAAGCACCTGTAGACTGAAGCATAATCATTATGATATCCGCTTCATTTGCCTGACATGAAAGTAAAGGCTTTCCTGTTTTTGCAAGCACATCCTTACCGATCTCTATATATTTATCCCAGTCGATATCTGTAAGGTCCTCAACCTTGTAGCCTGCCTGCTCAAGAATATCTGTCCTGTAAGCCGCTATAACGGTACCGTTATCAAAAGGAACACCGTAATTTACATTGTTTATTGTGGAGTAAGCCAACTTACCCGGTGCAAACTGTGTGAAATCAAATGCCTTGGTATCTGTCAGATTTGTAAAAGCGTCAGGGAATGATATCTGATTTTTTGCAAATGCGTTATCCTGCATAAGGAAAATATCAGGTAATGTGGAGAGGTCTCCTGCAGCACCTGCAGTGCTGAGCTTGGTCTGAATATCGGCCCAAGGAGTCTCAACTATATTCAACTTAAAGTCGGGATGGTCCGCCTGATAAACCTTTTCGGCTTCCTTCATAGCGTTGATATTGAAAGCCGGGTCCCAACACCAAACTGTCAGAGTGTTGTCATCTGTAGCTGTTGCCGCATTGTCGGCAGCAGATGAATCGCCGGTAGAAGCAGCCTTGCCGCCGCCACAGCCTGACAGCAGTCCTGTACACATTGCACCAACCATAAGTGCACTTAAAATTCTTTTTTTCACGAAAAAGTCCTCCTTATTGTTACAATCCGGTAAAAGCTATGTTAATAAAATCGGGAAAATAGCTTAGTTAAATCGTTCGGAATTGCTTTTATTTTTAAGGATTATACAATACATTAAAAATATTTGTCTATGGTAGTAGTGTACTATTATCGACCGTATTTTTGTGCAGAATGTAGAAGGCTAAATATAGAAACGGCATAATCAGAAAAAATAATGGAAATATCAGATAAAGTATATCCAATATATAAAAAACTCTTTGAAAATTGAAAAAACTTTCAAAGAGTTTAAGATTTTGCTGATGTAGAATATAAACTAATAAAGATGTAAGTGTTGTATAAAAATCTAGCTGTACTGTTTAATCAGTTTTATTATATTTGAGATACCGTTGTTGGCATCGGACTTTGACATGGCTTCTATATACTTTTGCCTGTTTTTATACAGTTCATGAATCTCGGCGGATAAAGAAACATCGCAAAGAGCTTCCTCATCTATAACCTTTGAATATCCTGAATTTTTAAAAGACTCGGCGTTTAATATCTGATCTCCTCTGGAGGCGGCACCTGAGAGCGGTATCAAAAGATTCGGTTTTCTGAGAGCCAAAAGCTCACAGATGGTGTTGGCACCTGCTCTTGACACGACCACATCGGAGAGTGCAAAGAAGTCCTTTAATTCTTTATCGACATATTCATATTGAAGGTAGCCCGGTTTTCCTATAAGACTTTCGTCTTCATTTCCCTTACCGCAGATATGTATTACATTAAATTCCTTTAAAATATCATCAAGAGACTTCCTTACGGCATTATTTACAATGACTGAGCCGAGACTTCCTCCTATTATAAGTAAAGTAGGCTTGTCATCAAAGCCTGTAAGCTTTTTTGCGACCTCCCTGTCACCGCAAAGGAGTTCTTTTCTGATAGGTGAGCCTGTAAGTACCGCCTTGTTCTTCGGGAGGTACTGTAAGGTCTCAGGGAAATTTGTGCAAATCTTGGTTGCAAACTTGGTGGCTATCCTATTGGCAAGCCCCGGAGTGATATCGGACTCATGTATAATTACAGGGACTTTTGAGAGTGCGGCGGCTATTACTACAGGCACACTTACAAAACCGCCCTTTGAAAAGACGATATCGGGTGAGTATTTTTTTATTATACTTTTTGCTTCAAATAGTCCTTTCAGTACTTTGAAAGGGTCTGTAAAATTCTTCAAATCAAAGTATCTTCTGAGTTTTCCTGAGGATATGCCCTCATATGGAATATTCTGTGCCTTTATAAGGCCTTCTTCCATACCGTTTTTGCTGCCTATGTACTTTATATCATAGCCGGCTTCTTTTAGTGCAGGCAAAAGTGCAATATTCGGTGTGATATGTCCTGCTGTACCGCCACCTGTTAATATTATTTTTTTCATACAGTTTCCATTCTCATATTGTAATAAAGGTATTATATAAGTATAATTTAACAAATATAAATATTCAAGTGAGGAAGTACAATGATTGGTATAATCGGAGCGATGGAAGAGGAAATCTCAAAACTGAAAGAGATTATGTACAATAAAGAGATACAGACAATAGCCGGAATGGAATTTGTCAAAGGCGAAATTGCAAAAAAGCAGGTAACTGTGGTACGTTCAGGAATAGGAAAGGTAAATGCAGCAGCCTGCACACAGATACTGATAGATGAATTTAAAGTTGATGCGGTTATCAATACAGGTATTGCAGGTTCGCTGAAAAACGAAATCAATATAGGAGATATTGTACTGTCTACAGATACCGTAATACATGATATGAATGTGGAGGGCTTCGGCTACAAAAGAGGTCAGGTTCCCAGAATGGATGTGTTTGCATTCCCTACAGATGATGCTTTAAGAAGTCTGGCAAAAAAAATCTGTGAAGAGGATTTAAAAGATATTTCAGTATTTGAAGGCAGAGTATTAAGCGGTGATGTATTTGTGTCCGATAAGGCTGTTAAGGATGATTTGAAAGAAACTTTCGGAGGATACTGCACGGAGATGGAAGGCGCCGCAATAGCACAGGTCGCATACCTCAACAAGGTAAAGGCGCTTATAATAAGGTCAATATCCGACAAGGCCGACGACAGTGCAAGCATGGACTATTCCGAGTTTGAAAAAAAAGCGATAGAACACAGTGTGAAATTGACAAAGAGATTGATAGAAACCATAGACGGCTGACTACCTATTGATAATAATATTCAGTTGGTATAAAATACAGATAACTTTGAGGCTTGTTTTGTCTCAAAGAGTATCATTTATTTAAGTTTGAAAGGCGAGAAAGATGAGTAAGACAGTGAGTTTTGATTATTCAAAAGCAGGTAAATTTTTAGGGGCTGATGAGTTACAAAATTTTAAAACTATAACATTAAACGCAAGAGATACACTCTTGTCAAAGACAGGAGCGGGTAACGACTTTTTAGGATGGATAGATTTGCCGGTATGCTATGACAAAGAAGAGTTTGAGAGAATAAAGGCAACAGCAAAGAAAATAAAAGAAGATTCGGATGTACTCTTGGTTGTGGGAATCGGCGGTTCATATCTTGGAGCAAGAGCGGCAATCGAGTTTTTAAGCCACAGTTTTTATAACTGCCTTGACAAGTCACAAAGAAACACACCACAGATAATATTCTGCGGAAACTCGATCTCATCAAAATATATTGCAGACATAAA
>CAUQKD010000234.1:0-3721 GCA_963518365.1 uncultured Lachnoanaerobaculum sp.
TTTATTTTTTAACCTGATATTTTAATTTGTTTAAAGGAGAGCGTATGGCATACTCACTGGATGATATATTTATAGAAAGTATTTTTGAAGTAAAAGATATTTATAATGTCAGTTTTAAAATCGAACCCAATACACATCCGGTACTTGCGGTTGAGTGTTCGGTTAAGGAAAATCAAAATATTGAAAGTATTGTGAGAAACCTATATGAAAAGAATTTAACACTGTTTACATATATTGGTGAGCAAAGGAAAGGCTTATTTACCGGTATTGTTAAGGATTGTAAGTTAGTATACAACAATAAAATAAATACTCTTAAAATAAAAGTCGTGGGATTTAGTGTAATGCTTGATAAAGAAAAACATACAAGAATTTTTCAGGATGAAGAGCTTACATATAGAGAAATATTAAACTATGTTATGCCTGATACATTAGGTAAAGTAGTATTTAATAAAGAAGATACAGGAGTTGGGAAGTTGCTGTTTCAGTATAATGAGACTGATTGGCAGTTTATGAAAAGAGTATCAGGACTTGGAGAGAGCATACTTATACCATTATTTTATGAAAATGGAGTGAGACTAAGCTATGGACTGCCAAGGTCTGCGAAAGAAACAGAGTTACAAGAAGATTTCTATGCATCAGGTAATCATATACATGATAATTCCAAAGACTATGACATAAATGGGATTTATCATATGTTTTATTCAGATGAAGACTATGAATTAGGCACAGTGGTTAAAAATAAAGGTTTAATATTTGTGATATGTGAAAAAGAGGCTCAGACAATTGAAGCAACTCTTAAGTTTCACTACAAGGTCTGCAAAGAAGAAAATATAAAAACTAAAAGGGTTTATAATGAAAAAATAAGAGGTCTTGTAATATCCGCAGAAGTTGTAGATGTAAAAGCAGAGGATATATTTGTAAAGTTCTCCACAGACAGCGGATTGGAGAAGAAAAGATATAAACTTGAGTGGTTGCCTGTTACAGGAAATGTAATGTATTGCATGCCGGAAATTGGAACAAAGATAAAAGTATACTTTGGAGATATGGATGAGAGTAAAAATGTATTTGCCATAGAGTGTGAAAACATGTCAAAATTTTCCAATGAAATAAAGGGTATAGTTACAAAAGACGGTAAGACATTGCATATAAAAGATAACGGAGTAGAGTTAAAAGCGGATAATAAGGTGAATATATCAGGTAAAAACCTTACATTCAGTTCGCCTGATTCATTAATAATGTCAGCACGAAAAAAAGTAAAGATTAAATCTGATATGATGGAAATAAATGCAGATAAGGATATAAGTATCCAAAAAAAATAAATATTTATTAAAATAGGAGATAGTGTATATGGAATATTATGATGAGCAGATAGTTAAGGCACTTCATATACAAAGAAGGGATACTTTCGGAAGTATAGACGAGGGATTATACATAAATAATGAATTAATCCATTTTAATAAAACATTGCTTTTTAATGGTAGAGTAAGTGTTATGTTACCTGAAAACTTTGTTCCTATGTTACCTGAGATAGCAGAAATTAAGTACTTCTCAGGAAAAAGACCTGATGAGATTTATACAAGCCTTGATATGTCTGTCAATTTTACTTTTACGGATCTTGGAATTTCAGGAAATGATGAAGATACAAGACTTGCGGTGGGACTTATAAAACAGATTATAAGAAATGCAAATCCAGGATATGATTTTTTTGAAGAAAATGAAGATGTAGAAAAAGATGTAATCATAAATAGATTTGATTTTCAAAGTTATGGAATAGATGATGAGGCTTATAACATAATGTATCTTGCATGTACAGAAAAAACTATACTACAGGGAACTTTCAGTTGTTTGTATAAAGATAGAAAAGAATGGAAAAGAGCGGCATTGGAGGTTATTAAAACAGTTAGTCAATATCATGGAGGTAAATAATGAGTAAGACATCGTTAAAAATAAAAAGAAATATTGATATACACAGTAAAAGAACAGTTTTTATAGGCAATGAAACCGGAGAATATGCCAAATCACAAATAAATAAACTTCCCAAAGTAGATATGAGAAGAGCATGGCAGGCGACATTGGGAGCTATCCCTTCTATGGGTGCTGTAAAAGGAACGGAAACAGAGACTATAAAAACATACATAGCACAAATAGCATTAGGAAGTATACCTACTGTGGTAGGAAGCAGTGAGGCATTTAACCCTGCAAATTGGAAAAATGGAGATGTTAATACTTTATTTGCAGATAGTTTATATGGGGGAGGAATATCAGGAGTACATACAGGAGCGGCTCAAGCCGAGGTGGAGCCTAAGAATATAGTATTGGGGGCAGTATCATATGTAGGTTGGGTGAAAGATAAAAATACGGGAAAATGGAAATATCTGAATCAGGATGGAGAGGTACAAACAGGTTGGAAGCAGATAGATGACAAATGGTATTATTTTGATACTAAGGGTTATATGTCAACAGGTTGGCGTTCTATAGATGGAAAGATTTATTATTTCCAGAGCAAAGGTAATATGGCAGGATCTGAATGGGTACAGGATAAAAAAAGTAAAAAATGGTATTACTTAAGAAGTAGTGGGGAATTGGCTGTATCTCAAATGATAGTAACAAATGGAAATAGCTATTATCTTGGAAAAGACGGAGCTATGGTTACCAGAGGTGAGATTGAATGGGAAAGAAAATCATACTATGTAAAAAGTGATGGAATCTGTGGAAAAATTAAAAATATAATTACAAAGAAAAATTTAATAGATATAGGTTGGAGTGAAAACGTGATTACTGATAATATGATTCTTAAATTAAATTCAGCAATGACAGAATATGATATTACCAATATCAATAGTATACGACATTTTTTAGCTCAATGTAGTGTGGAAAGTGGTTGTGGAGAAATTTTAGTAGAAAAGTATGGTAAGGGCTATCCATCTCCTGAAGAATATTTTAGTTCAAGAGATTTTGATGAGTTGAACAATGTTCATGGAAGTCCTGCCAAGAAAAATGATGGTGCCAAATACAGAGGAGCAGGATATATACAATTGACATGGAAAGAAAACTATTACAAATTTGCAAAATATATAGGTGATGATGATATATTAAATAAAGGTTACAGCTATGTGGCAATTAATTATCCATGGGAATCTGCCGGTTGGTATTGGAGTGAACTAAAAAAAATAAATACTAAAATAAAAGAAGAACCGGATATCTCTGTTAAAAGAGTAACAAAAATTGTGAATGGTGGACAGACCGATATAGAAAGAAGAGAGGAGTTATATAAAAAGTGCTGTGAAAAGATTAAAGAATAAAATTAAGTGTATTATGATTTTGGCAGTGGTGATAGGGTTAAGCATATCTTGTAATAAAGTAAATGTAGTTAAACAAAATGCAGATAAAGAAGAATTATATAATTCATATATAAGATATGAAAACTTAAGTAACAACGCCACTTCCGGTTACAATATAGTGGGAAAAAAATTCAGTTTAATAAATAGTACGATGAATTTAGACATAGATTACCCTTGTGTTTTAGGCATGGAGGATGTTGAGAAGCAGGAACAGATTAATAAACTGATTTTTCTTATATCAACAGGTACATACTACGATATTTTTGTTCATAATGGTCTAGAAGTAAGCAGCAATTATTCGATTATTTATAGTGATGAAAGTTACCTTAGTATAAAATATGATGGATTTGTAGTAGTAAGGGAAGCCAATAGACCGCATT
>CAUQKD010000235.1:0-3695 GCA_963518365.1 uncultured Lachnoanaerobaculum sp.
GACATATTATAGAGCCCAGCTCAAGAATGATGCTTATTACTCCCATATGTCCGCATGCGCTCAGTCAAAGAAGCATAGTACTTTCATCATCAAAGGTAATACGTATTTCATTCGGCGATAATATAAAGTCAAACAGAGAGCTTGTAGTGGACGGAGACGAAAGTATGAGCCTTGAAAATAAGGATGTTGTGGAACTTAGGGAGTCGGAAATATTTGCCCGATTGATAAAGTTAAAAAAGGGGAGTTTTCTTGATAATATCAGGAATAAGATGAACAGGATTTGATATGAAAATAAAAAGACATTCAAAGATTATAGAACTTATTAACACATATGACATTGAGACTCAGGAAGAACTTGCACAAAGACTTGAGGACAGCGGATTTGTTGTGACACAGGCTACGGTTTCAAGAGATATAAGAGACTTGAAGCTTTCAAAGGTTGTATACGGAGACGGTAAACAAAAGTATTCACTTATGCCTAAGCAGGACGGTATTTCAGAAAAATATCTTAAAATACTCAAAGAAGCATTTATATCAATGGATATGGCGCAGAATATATTGGTGGTAAAGACAGTATCGGGGATGGCTATGGCTGTTGCGGCTGCACTTGACTCTTTACAGATGAGTGAGATAGTGGGTTGTATTGCAGGAGACGACACTATCATGGCGGCTATAAGAAGTGTGGATGATACCGTAACCGTTATGGAGAGAATAAGGAAACTTATTTATAAAGAGTAATGTATAAGTATCAGGGTAGTATCTAAAAAGGAGGATTATGCTGATAGAGTTACATATAAAAAATCTTGCACTGATAAAGAAAGCGGATATTTACTTCAAAGAAGGACTTAGTGTATTAAGCGGTGAGACAGGTGCAGGTAAGTCCATTTTGATAGATTCCATAAATCTTGCTCTGGGTGCAAAAGCGAACAAGGATATTATAAGAGTGGGTGAAAATGAGGGGTTTGTTGAACTGATTTTCACATTGGACGAAAAAAGAAAAGAAAAACTAAAAGCGATGGATATCTCTTTTGAGGATGATATGCTGATACTTACAAGGAAGATAAGTACTTCAAGAAGTGTGTGCAGAATCAATGACGAGACCGTAACTCTAGGTAAGCTTAAAGAGATTACAGATACTTTGATAGATATACACGGTCAGCATGAACATCAGTCACTCTTAAGTGCGAGCAACAACCTTGTTTTGCTTGACTCATTTTGTCCTAAAGAACTTATTAAGCTTAAAAGTGAACTTTCAAATGACTATGGTGAGTTAAAGAAAATCAATCAAAGGATTCAGGAAGGCATTGATGAGAGGCTTAGAAAAAGAGAGATTGATATACTTGATTTTGAGATAAATGAGATAAAAGATGCCAAGATAAAGGAAAATGAAGAAGAAGAGCTTGAACAGGTTTTCAAAAAGGGCAAGAATATATCAAAGATAAATGATGTACTTGTAGAGCTTCTTTCGGAACTTGAAAATGAAAGTATCGGAAACAATATAAGAGATGTCTTTGATATTGCATCACTTGATAACAGTCTGAATGTGGTGGTGTCAAACCTTAATACGATAGAGGATTTGATATCGGAGACAATACATTATACAAACAGATACCTTGACAGCTTGGAATATAATGAAAGAGAGTATGATAAAGTTATAGAAAGATTGGATACTATAAGACATATAAAGTCAAAGTATTCAAACGACTACCATAAGATACAGGAGTTGTTAAAAGAGAAAGAAAACAGACTGAGTTTCTTAAAAGACTTCGGTGAAGAAGTGGTTTTACTCAGAAAGAATGCAGCCAAGCTTGAAGAGAGTATTTTGGGAAAATGCACATTGATAAGTACTATGAGAAAAGAAGTGGCTGTTACACTTACTGAAAAGATTAAGGAAGAACTTGAAGATTTGAACTTTCTTGGGGTTGAGTTTGAAATAAGATTTACAAAGAAGGACAAAATATCAAGAGACGGATATGATGCGGTGGATTTTTTGATAAGTACAAATCCGGGACAGCCCATGAAGCCTCTTCAGATGGTGGCAAGCGGCGGTGAGCTCTCAAGAATAATGCTTGCACTGAAGACGGTTTTTGCAAGCAGTGATGATATACAGACTTTGATATTTGATGAGATAGATACGGGAATCAGCGGAAAGACGGCGGTAAAGGTAGGCGAAAAGCTTATGAATATATCAAAGGGACGTCAGGTTTTGTGTATTTCACATCTGCCGCAGATAGCGGTTATGGCTGACCAAAATTTGTTCATATCAAAATCTACGGACGGAAAGACTACACAAACAAATATTGATTTACTGGATAAAGAAGGTAAAATAAAAGAGATAGCCAGATTGATTGGCGGTAACAATTTAACTGAAGGTGTACTAAAAACCGCAAGGGAAATGATACAAGAAGCGGACTCAAGGAGGTAAGTGGATACTATGAAGAAAATATTGTTTGTTGCATCGGAGGCAGTGCCATTTATTAAAACAGGCGGATTGGCAGATGTAGTGGGTTCTTTGCCGAAATATTTGGACAAGAGATATTTTGACGCCAGAGTTATTTTACCTAAGTATATGTGCATGAAAGAAGAAATCAGAAACTCTTTGGAGTACATAGGAGATTTCTATATAGACTACGCAGGCACAAGTAAGTACGTGGGAGTACTCAAAAAAGAGCTTGACGGAGTAACCTTTTATTTTATTGACAATGAGGAGTATTTTAGCGGACCGACTCCTTACGGAGATTGGCTTTATGATATAGAGAAGTTTATATTTTTCTCACAGGCGGCACTTTGCGCATTGCCTTTTGTTGACTTCAGACCTGATTTGATACATTGCCATGACTGGCAGACAGGTCTTGTGCCTGTATATTTAAAGGACAGATTTGCAGGCGGAGAGTTCTTCAGAGGAATAAAGTCGGTATTTACAATCCACAATTTAAAGTTCCAGGGTACTTGGGATTTAAAGACAATAAAGTATTTCTCAGGACTTAGTGATTATTACTTTACACCTGATAAGCTTGAGGCCTTTAAAGACGGAAATCTGTTAAAGGGCGGACTTGTGTATGCCGACGCTATAACCACAGTTTCAAAGACCTATGCCAAGGAGATACAAAATCCTTTCTACGGCGAGGGAATGGACGGACTTTTGAGAGCCAGAGACAATGACTTAAGAGGTATTGTTAACGGTATAGATTACAATGAGTTTAATCCTGAGACGGATAAGCTTATTTATAACAATTACAACAGTAAAAATTTCAGAAAAGAAAAGATAAAAAATAAAAGAGCGTTGCAAAAGGATCTGGGCTTGCCTGTAGACGACAGGAAATTTATGCTTGCAATGGTTTCAAGACTTACAGATCAGAAGGGACTTGACCTTGTTGAGTATATGATGGATCAAATCTGTGATGAGAACACTCAGCTTGTAGTGCTTGGAACCGGAGACCCTAAGTATGAAAATATGTTCAGACACTATGCATGGAAGTATCCGGACAGAGTGTCTGCAAATATTTATTATTCTGAGGATATGTCACATAAGATATATGCGGCGGCTGATGCCTTCCTTATGCCTTCACTGTTTGAGCCGTGCGGACTCAGTCAGCTTATGTCACTCAGATACGGAACTCTTCCTATTGTGCGTGAGACGGGCGGACTTTGTGATACTGTAGAAAGCTACAATGAGTTTGAGTCAAAGGGTACAG
>CAUQKD010000236.1:0-3673 GCA_963518365.1 uncultured Lachnoanaerobaculum sp.
AATTCTGTAGTAGATAACGGCTCAGATGTTTCACAGTTGATGAAGGTGTTTACTGAAGGCGATTGCTACAATGATAAATTTCCTAAGACAAGCAGCATAAAAAGGAGATATAAAGAAACAGAAGGAGGAATCAAAGAAATGAGCGGACTTATAGAGCAGTTAAAACTTGAATGGATTAGTGAAGGCGAAAAAAGAGGAGAAGAGCGTGGAGAAGAGAAGGGAAAGATAAGTATTGCTCAAAGCATGAAGAAAAAAGGATTTGATATAAACATTATAATGGAGCTTACAGGGTTATCAAGGGATAAGATTGTGTCACTATAGTTTGAATTAATCAAGTCAAAGAAACAAGCTAAGGCAGCATACAAAAAAATGCTCTTAGATTGTTTCTTTTTTCTATAAATAAACAGTTCTTGAATCAAGGTATATTTTATATACCTGTTAAGATGTTTAAAGGAGGAAAGCATGGAATGGAAATTATTAGATGCCGGAAGTATATATAAAGGATTTGAATATCCGAAAGAATTTTTGAAAATTGTTCATTTGGGTTTGACGGATTTTGATTTTTGGTATTTGATGGATTATGATCAGGCTGAGTGGAGAATAAAGGGATTACAGGAAAGATATCCGGACAGAAAGTTGGTACCCTTTGCAAGAAGAGGTGACAATGATGATATAGTTTGCTTTGATATCGACAGAGGCGGAAGGGTGCAAAAAATCCATGATTTTGCAAGTTCAGGATGGGAACAGAGAAAGGATTATGAAAGCTTTTGGGATTGGTTTATAGAAGCGATAGACGAGATGATAGAAGAAGGGGAATACGATGAAATATGAGGAATTAAGCAAGGAAGTTTCATACGCACTTCGCCATGCACCTTGGGAGTACGAACTTGAAATGGATGAAGAAGGTTGGGTAAGTATAGAGCAGCTTTTGAATGCGCTGAATACAGAAGGCAAGTTTGGATATATTACTCAAAATGATTTGGCGGTTATGATTGATAAGTCTGAAAAGAAAAGACATGAAATAAATGCAGGAAAAATAAGGGCTTTGTACGGGCATTCTATACCGATGCATATAGTAAAGGAAGAGAAGACTCCGCCTGATAAATTATATCATGGTACTGCAAGGAGATTTATTGAGAGCATAAAAAAGAACGGGCTTTTACCTATGAGCAGACAATATGTACACCTGTCAGCCGATATAGATACAGCAAAAAAAGTAGGTCTTAGGCGTGACAAGAGTCCATGTATATTGGAAATTGATTCTAAGAGAGCATATGATGACGGAGTGGTATTTTATCACGGAAATGAAAAAGTATGGCTGGCAGATAAAATACCGCCTTGCTATATAAGGGAATTAGCAATCAAAGAGTAAAATATACTATTGCAATTTATCCTCATTTATGCTATCCTAAGATGTACTTTGTAACGAGTCTACTTTATGTAACCGTTAAATTTTTTAAAGAGGTGAAATTATGAAACAGGGAATACATCCAAATTATTATCAGGCAACAGTAACTTGCAACTGTGGTAACACATTTGTTACAGGTTCAACAAAGGAAGATATCCACGTAGAAATTTGTTCTAAGTGCCATTCTTTCTATACAGGTCAGCAGAAGTCAGCTCAGGCACGTGGTCGTATTGAGCAGTTCAACCGTAAGTATGGTGTTAAGGCTGAATAATAAGATTAAGATATACTATTTATTAGGGGGAGTCAGGCAGGTGTCTGGCTCTTTTTTAAGATTACAGGAGAGGATATGAAATATTCAGGAATAGGCGGACAGGCTGTGATAGAGGGTATCATGATGAAAAACGGTGACAGATACTCTACAGCGGTAAGAAAGCCGGATAAAACAATTGCAGTGATGGAAGATAAGTATGAGAGTCTTACTACAAAGATTCCCGTGCTTGGACTTCCGTTCCTTAGAGGAATATTTGCATTTGTAGATTCATTGGTATTGGGAATGAAGACATTGGCATATTCAGCAAGCTTTTTTGAAGATGATGAAGATTCAAAGCCATCAAAGTTTGAAGAAAAGCTGATTGAAATTTTCGGAGATAAGCTTGATAAGGTAATAATGGGTGTCACCATGTTTATTTCAATATTGGCATCTGTAGCAATCTTTATGGTATTGCCGATGTTGCTCAGCAATATCATCAAAGCAAAAATTGATAACTACTATGTTATTGCCATATTTGAGGGCGTAATAAGAATTGCGATATTTATCTTCTATATAAAGATGATCTCAAGGATGGAGGATATAAAGAGAACCTTTATGTACCATGGTGCGGAGCATAAATGCATCAACTGCATAGAACACGGTCTTGAGCTGAATGTCGAAAATGTAATGAAAAGTTCAAAAGAGCATAAAAGATGCGGTACAAGTTTTATTATCATAGTAATGATGATAAGTATACTTTTTTTTATGGTAATAAGAGTGGACAACCTTTGGCTGAGGGCGGTATCAAGAGTTGTATTGGTACCTGCCATAGCCGGAGTCAGCTACGAGTTTCTAAGAATTGCAGGCAGAAGCGACTTTTGGCTTGTAAATATTCTAAGCAAGCCGGGACTTTGGATGCAAGGACTTACCACAAAGGAGCCGACTCCTGATATGGTGGAAGTTGCAATTGCGGCGGTAGAGAAGGTATTTGACTGGAGAAAGTACCTTAAGGAAAATTTCTGATATGAAATATATAGAAGTTTTTGAAAAATATGTAAAGGCTTTAGATGAAAGAGGCTTTAAGGATGCAAAAAGTGATGTCTTATTGTTAATATATGAAGTGTTTGACTTTGATTTTTCAAAGTGGACAATGTTTAAATATGATGAGATAAAAGATATCAAAAAGCTTGATATAATAGAAAGCTATGTGGCAAAAAGACTTGAAAATATGCCTATACAGTACATCTTAAATAAGGCATACTTTTGCGGACTGCCTTTTTTTGTAAATGAGAATGTACTTATTCCGAGGTTTGATACGGAAGTTTTGGTAGAGGAGGTATTAAAACTTGCCGATGGTGATAAAAGTAAAAGAATACTTGATATGTGTACAGGTTCGGGAGCTATAGCCATAGCATTAAAAAGCCTTGGAGGATTTGAAAGAGTGGATGCGATTGATATATCTGCTGGCGCATTGGAAGTTGCAAAAAAGAATGCACAAGGCTTAGGCTGCGATATCAATTTTTTAAAAAGCGATATGTTTTCCGGCTTAACATCTGAAAATAAATATGATATCATAGTATCCAATCCGCCATATATAAAGAGTCATGTTGTGGACAGCCTTGAGAGTGAAGTGAAAGACTTTGAGCCGAGGCTTGCACTTGACGGCGATATAGACGGTATGAAATTTTATAAGATAATCAGAGATGAATTTATAAAATATTTAAATCCCGAAGGGATTTTGGCACTTGAGATAGGATATGATGAGGCAGCAGATATCAAGGCGCTTTTTGAAGGCTTTGGTGTAAGTATAAAAAAGGATTTGTCAAATCTTGACAGGGTGGCGGTCATATCAAAAAATAAATTAACATAAGAGGAAAAGATGTTTGATAATTTAGAGGACATAGTAGTACATTATGATGAAATAATGGCGGAGCTTGCCGGCGGTGATGTGGCAAACGATCAGAACAGATTCAGAAAGCTTATGAAGGAGCAATCAGATTTGGCACCGCTTGTAG
>CAUQKD010000237.1:0-3653 GCA_963518365.1 uncultured Lachnoanaerobaculum sp.
CCTGAAACGTTTGCACCGCCACGCTCTATCCATGTATCATATTTTTCAGGCATTCTCTCTATGAACTCATCCGCACAAGCAAGTTCACAGGCTCTCTTTACCTCATCCAATGTGGCGTTTTCATTACCCCAACGAAGATTTTCAAGTATTGTACCTGAAAACAACTCATTCTTTTGTAAAACTACACTTACAGCATCTCTAATTGCTTTCAAGTCATAGTCCTTTACATTCTTACCGCCGATATATACGCTGCCGGCTGTTGCATCATAAAGTCTCGGTATCAAATTTATAAATGATGTCTTTGAACTTCCTGTTCCGCCGAGTATTCCTATAGTCTGTCCTGAAGCTATATATATATTTATATTTGACAGTACAGGTTTACCGATACCGGCCTTATATGAAAAGCTTACATTGTCAAAGTCTATACTTCCGTCTGCTACGGTTTTGCAGGCATTTTCCTTTGAAGTTATATCGCTTTTTTCTCTTAAAACCTCTATGATTCTTTTTGCACTTGCCTCCGACATTGTAATCATTACAACTGTGAATGAAAGCATCATAAGTGATATAAGTATGCTCATTACATATGAAAACAGTGATGTAAGCGCACCTGTTGTCAAGCTTCCTGAGGTAATTTGGCTTGCACCGAACCATGAAAGCGCTATTATACAGGCATATACTGTAAGTATCATAAGAGGGTTATTAAGTACTATCCTTGATTCAGCCTTTACAAAAAGCCTATAGATATTTGTAACGGCAACCTCAAACTTGGATATTTCTCTGTCCTCCTGTACATATGACTTAACCACTCTTATTCCTGAAATATTTTCCTGAACATTTGCATTAAGTGCATCGTACTTTTCAAAAACCTGATTGAAAAGCTTTACAGCGCTTGTCATTATGATGATTAGTGCCAAAGAAAGGAAAAATGTTGCAATAAAGAATATAATTGACATTCTTTCGGATATGGTTACAGTCATTATAAGCGCAAATACAAGAGTTGCCGGTGCTCTCATAAGCATTCTAAGTATCATCTGATAAGCATTTTGGATATTTGTGATATCTGTAGTAAGTCTGGTTACAAGACTTGCTGTAGAGAAATTGTCAATATTTGAAAATGAAAAATTTTGAATATTTCTAAACATCGCTTCACGCAAATTCCTTGCAAAACCTGATGAAGCCTTCGCGGCAAATAATCCGGCAGCCACTCCGCAAAACAGTCCCAATATTGCAAGTCCTATCATTACGGAACCATATTTTACTACAGCACCGTAGTCTCCCTTCATGACGCCTCTGTCGATTATAAAGGTCATCATATACGGGATTAAAAGCTCAAAGACCACTTCACCCAATATAAACACAACTGTGAGCAAAGAAGCGGTCTTGAATTCTTTTATATGTTTTGCCAATTCCTTTAACATACTTTCTCCTTTCTTGAATAAAAAAAATTGCACAAAATGTACAATCTTTTAAAAAATGTAATACCTATCGATATAAAAATACATTTCATGCAGAAAAAGGGACTTGAACCCTCATGATATTGCTATCACACGGACCTGAACCGTGCGCGTCTGCCAATTCCGCCATTTCTGCTTATAACACCACGCGAGAAAAACCCACGTGGTAAGTATAATACAATATTTAAAATTATGCAAGCTTTGACTTAGCAACTTCAGCTAATTTTGTAAAACCTGCAGGATCGTTTACAGCTACATCTGCAAGGATCTTTCTGTTCATATCAACACCTGCAACCTTAAGTCCGTGCATAAGCTTTGAGTATGAAAGTCCGTTCATTCTTGCTGCAGCATTGATTCTTGCGATCCAAAGCTGTCTGAACTGTCTCTTTCTCTCTTTTCTACCTGCGTAAGCACTTGCCAAAGCTCTCATTACAGACTGCTTTGCAATTCTGTACTGCTTTGAACGAGCTCCTCTATATCCCTTTGCAAGTTTTAAAACTCTATTATGTCTTTTCTTTGCATTTAAAGCACCTTTAACTCTTGCCATTTAAAAACCTCCTAACCCTTCGTCAACTTATAGATATGGTAAAATTTTCTTCATAACCTTTGCATTTGTTGCATCCGTTACGATATCTTTTCTAAGATTTCTTTTTCTCTTTGTTGACTTCTTAGTTAAGATATGTGACTTATAAGCCTTATTTCTTACAAGCTTACCTGTTCCTGTTTTTTTAAAACGCTTTGCTGCTGCTCTACTTGTCTTTAGCTTTGGCATAATGAATCCTCCTTTTATTACAATATCTTTAAGCCTTCTTTGCTGATAAAAACATTACCAAACTTCTTCCTTCCGCCTTAGAAGGTTTGTCGATTGTCGCCACATCTGAAAGAGCCTCGGCAAAATCATCCAAAATATACTTTGACTTGAACATTCTTGCCATCTCTCTACCTCTGAATCTTAGAGTGACTTTAACTTTGTTTCCTTTTTCTAAGAATTTTCTGGCAGAACCGACTTTTGTATTAAGATCATTAGTGTCTATATTCGGCGATAAACGAACCTCTTTTATTTCTATTGTCTTTTGCTTCTTCTTTGCTTCCTTATCTTTTCTGGCAAGCTCATATCTGAATTTACCATAATCAATAATTTTACAAACAGGGGGTTTTGCCGTTGGTGCAATAAGAACCAAATCCAAACCTGCTTCCTCTGCTTTATCTCTTGCTTCGTTTATTGAAACTATACCTAATTGTTCACCCTCTGATGAAATAAGACGAACCTCTTTAGCTTTTATCTGTTCGTTAATCAATTGTTCGCTAATGTCTTTATACCTCCATTTTCTTTACCAATATAAAAAGGCAGATAGAAAACCATCCGCCCATAAAAATAATCATAACCTCGTATCGATAAATATATTCACAATCTATCAGATATAAACAAACGTTATATACCATAGTCACGCAATTGTGCTTGGTGAGGCGAACCTGCTTTCTTTCAACGTTTCTTATTCTACCATTTTTAAAACCAGCAGTCAACAGCTTTTTTTTACTTTTTTATTACATTAGAAAGATTATGTATACTATTATATTGTTTCAAAGGCACATAGTATATCATAATTTATTTCTGTATAAAATGCCATTCTCAAATCTGAATAAGATGTGTATCTTTTCAGTAATACCATCATCTTTGTGACGGTAGCTTCAAGTGTCATGTCATAAGCTTCAATAAGGTTAAAATCCTTCTTTACTTTTTGTCCTACCTGATAGATTTCCATGTTGGAGCCCTCATTGACCACCTGAGTTGCCATCACAATAAACTTACCCATCTTTTGCCACTTTTCCATCTCCGCATAGAACTTTTCAAGTACATTGTCGGGAATACCGCCCACCCCGAAACTTTCTATTACAATGCAGTCATAGTTTTCAAAAATGTACTCGAGCATCCCTTCCCTCATTCCGGGAATCACCTTAAGCACACATACAGAATCATTAAGATCAAGGAAAAACCTCACCCTCTCTCTCATAGGTATATACGGAATATACCTTATGATATGTTTTTCCTGTATTCTTGCAAGCATCGGAAAGTTCACACTGTGAAATGCGTTAAAAGATCTTGCCATCATCTTCTTTGCCCTTGTACCGGCAATAACATTCCCGTCAAATACCAATACTATATTTTGAGAGTAATCGTCACAGGCGTAGAGTATACTG
>CAUQKD010000238.1:0-3647 GCA_963518365.1 uncultured Lachnoanaerobaculum sp.
TAGCCTCATATATGAATGATATCAATCATGAGCTGTGGATGCTTGGTGTTCCTGCAAAGACACAGCACAACGAGGTGGCTCCGGCACAGCATGAGCTTGCACCTGTATATGAGCAGGTAAATGTGGCTGTAGACCACAATCAGGTGACTATGGAGACTATGAAAAAGGTGGCCGGAAGACATGGACTTACCTGTTTGTTGAATGAGAAGCCTTTTGCAGGTGTGAACGGATCGGGAAAGCACAACAATTGGTCGCTGACAAGTGATGACGGGATAAATATGTTAAATCCTGGAGATACACCGCATGAGAATATACAGTTTTTACTTGTACTGGCATGTATACTTAAGGCGGTTGACAGGCATGCCGATTTGTTGCGTGAGTCTGCAGCTTGTGTAGGCAACGACCACAGACTCGGAGCACATGAGGCGCCTCCTGCAATTATATCCGTATTTTTGGGAGATCAGCTTGAGGATGTTATAGATCAGCTTTGCTCGGTAGGTGAGGCTACACATTCCATTCAGGGCAGCAAGTTAAGAACAGGTGTGGCTACATTGCCGAACTTTGAAACGGATGCCACAGACAGAAACAGAACATCACCTTTTGCATTCACCAACAATAAGTTTGAGTTCAGAATGGTAGGTTCTTCAGATTCCATAGCTTCTCCGAATATTGTACTCAATACGATAGTGGCGGAAAGCTTTAAGGAGGCGGCTGATATACTTGAGGTATCGGAGGATTTTGACGAAGCCGTACATGATATGATAAAGCAGCTTTTTACCGATCATCGAAGAATTATATTTAACGGAAACGGATATTCAAAGGAATGGGTAGAGGAGGCCAAAAAAAGAGGGCTTTCCAATCTGCCGAGTATGATTGACGCTATTCCTGCTTTGGTTTCTGAAAGTTCGATAAAGCTTTTTGAGAGTTTTGAGGTGTTTACAAGAAAAGAGCTTGAGTCAAGGGTCGAGATAGAGTATGAGGCATACGCAAAGGCAATCAATATAGAAGCCAAGGCTATGATTGATATAGCCGGCAAGTCTATAATACCTGCGGTTATAAGGTATACAACAAGACTTGCGGACTCTATTATAAAGCTAAAGACAGCCATGGCGGATATAGAGCCTTATGCACAAAGCTCCATTCTTATAGATGTAAATGAACATTTAAAGAGTGCAAAGTTTGCACTTGAAAATTTAATAAAGCTTATGGATGATGCAGGTGAGGTTGTAGGCGTAGATAAGCATGCAAGGTATATGAGAGAAGTGATTGTACCTGCTATGGAGGCGCTTAGAAAGCCTGTTGATGAGCTTGAGATGATTGTGGATAAGGATCTTTGGCCTATGCCGAGCTACGGCGATCTTTTATTTGAGGTGTAATGATGATTAAGGCTGTTGTTTTTGACTTGGACGGAACATTACTTAATACATTGGAGGCGTTGTCATATTGTATGAGCCTTACAATGGAACATTTCGGACTTAAAAAAATAGATAAGGAACATACAAGATATTTTGTAGGTGAGGGAGCAAGAAAGTTTGTAGACAGGTCTTTGATATATAACGGAGATAAGGAACTTAAACTGGCAAATGAAGCCTACAAAGTATATGATGAGATTTTTGCAAGGGATTGTCTAAAGGATGTCAAGCCTTATGACGGTATCATAGAACTTTTGAGTGATTTAAAAAAACTTGATATAAAGACTGTGGTACTCTCAAACAAATCACAGTCGGGAGTTGAAAAAAACATTCATACGATTATAGGAGAGGGAGTTTTTGACCGCATATACGGAGAGAGACCGGGAATTCCGAAAAAACCGGATCCTACCGCATTGAATCTTATAATAGAGGAACTGGGATTTTCAAAAGATGAGATTCTCTATGTAGGTGATACCGCTACAGATATGAAGACCGCTCTTAGTGCAGGAGTGACAAGTATCGGAGTGCTTTGGGGCTTTAGAGATGAGAACGAGCTGAGAGAGAATAAAGCCGATTATATCGTGAAGAGTCCTTGTGAGATACTTGAGATAGTAAAAAATTATAAGGCTTTATCTTAAAATTTAAAATAAAGCCTTAAGTTTATCCTTTCAACATGGATATGAATTTTATAAGTGAGGGATTGAAATTCTTCTCGTCGTAGAGGAATACAATCTCTCTTTTCGGTATATAAAGGTCAGGCGGCATTTCAATTTTAATCAATGTGCCTTCTTCCAATTCTTTTTGTATAAATTCTTTAATAACACAGGCTATACCGATGCCGGTTTTTGCAAACTCTATCAAAAGTTCCATATTTCCGGTCTCTATGGACTGGTTGAGCTGTAATTTCGAACCCTCTATACAGCTGTCTATAAATCTTCTTGTGGCATTGTTTTTGTCAAGCATCATTATATTGCCGTCTCTAAGCGGGTCGAAGTTGTTGTTAAAGATATGTTTAAGACTGCCAAGATATGCAGGTGATGCAACAAATATATCATGTATTTCCATAATGCTGATATATGACATGCTCTGCGTTCTGGCAGGTTTTGCTACAAGTCCTATATCTATCTTGTTCTCTGAAAGAAGAAAAGAGGTCTCATCGGATGACTGTGTAAAAATACTTACCATTGTATGCGGGTTTTCTTTCATGAACCTGTTCAAATATGGGAGCAGTATATATTTGCAAAGTGTATTGCTTGTACCTACAGTTATTTTCCCTATATTAAATTGTTTTATTTTGGCAAGATGAGTCTCACCCGCTTCTATTGCAGAGAATGCATTCTGCAAATATTCATAGAATATCTGTCCCTCAGGTGTGAGGCTTACTCCCTTTGATGTTCTTGTAAAAAGGGCGATTTCAAGGTTTTCTTCCAATCTGAGAATAGATTTTGAGATGGCGGGCTGACTTATGTAAAGAAGTTTGGCGGCTTTTGAGATACTGCCGGCTTTTGCCACTTCAAAAAATATTCGATATTGTGCTAAGTGCTGTTCCATATTCCTCCGGATAAAAATAAAATCAGTATAACTATATGTAATACTTGATATATTTAATTTATATCGCTATTATATCATTTGATATGTTACAATCAACATTATTTGAAAGAAAAGAGGAAAAATTTATGGGAATGACTATGACGCAGAAGATTTTAGCTGCCCATGCAGGCCTGGACTTCGTGGAGCCGGGTCAACTTATCGAGGCGGACTTGGATCTTGTACTCGGAAATGATATCACATCACCTGTAGCTATAAATGAGATAAAGAAATTTGAAAAAAAGGATGTGTTTGACGGCGGCAAAATAGCGCTTGTAATGGATCACTTTGCTCCTAATAAGGATATCAAGTCGGCACAAAACTGTAAGACTTGCAGAGATTTTGCAGATGACAACAGTATAGTAAATTTCTTTGATGTAGGCAGAATGGGTATTGAGCATGCACTTTTACCTGAGCAGGGGCTCACTGTTGCAGGAGATTGTATAATCGGTGCAGACTCACATACCTGTACATACGGAGCGCTTGGAGCATTCTCAACAGGTGTGGGTTCTACAGATATGGCCGTAGGTATGGTGACAGGCAGGGCTTGGTTTAAGGTGCCGAGTGCAATTAAGTTCAACTTAAAGGGCAAGTTAAATAAAGATGTATGCGGTAAGGATGTAATACTTCATATTATAGGAAAAATAG
>CAUQKD010000239.1:0-3639 GCA_963518365.1 uncultured Lachnoanaerobaculum sp.
TACTATAGCTAAGATAAAAAACCAATATCAACTTCCTTAAAGACTTATTACAAATGCTTTTACCTAAGCTTCGCTTCTATAAAGGAATTTTACTTAGGATCTCTGTTCTTATCCCCTACAATCCAATAATCACAGATTTTTCCGCCTGATGCCAATGTGCTTTCCCTGTGAAGCACACCTCTTCCTTTCTCAAACATAAGATAGTCTATATCGCAACACATAGGCAACAGATCCAAATAACCGTTATCTCTTGCAAATTTTTCAAGTGGACATCTTGTAAAGTGATAATAAAAACCGTCCCTATGAAGCTCTTTGTCAAAGTTAAAATCCCAGGTTTTATCCTTATACTCGGGATGTTTATCCGCCCACTCCGCCATTCTATGCATCCTGTCAGAAAACTTTTTTCATATCTTTTGGTTTATTTAAGTCAAAATGACCTCTAAGTTTAGCTATCAATTTGTTGTTTAAAAACTCCACAATTACTTCTTTAAAATCATCTACACAAAAATCCCCTGCTCTGCACACAGCCATAAATACATATGCTGAATAAATGTTGCCTGACATCGGATTGTTTGAGCCGATATCTTCAGTATTCTCAAGCATCTGCCTATATAGCTCTCGTGCCTTTTTCAAGCTTTCCTCAGTTTTATTCTTACCGAATTTTCTTATCATCGGTTTCTTCAAGAGAAAACTTATTAAACTGAAATATATTCCTTTGTACTTCATCACAACCCCCTTCAATTTTTTACAAATTGATTTTCAATCATAACGTCACAGAATACAACTTAACTTTTATAAGTTAGTACTTTCTAACCTGTTCTATTTTATCACTTTAATGAAGGCTTTTCTATGTTTTAGAGTATTAAAAAGGACACCTTTTACAGTGTCCTCATTGTTTTAGACCTTACTAAATCATTTACATTTTTTCATTTAAATATTTTTGAAAAGTACCTACGCTTAGATTTGCTCTTTTAGCAGCATCTTCTACTGAAATTATTCCGTCTTTTACAAGCATAAGTAATGTATTTATAACACCTTCTTTTCTACCTTCTTTTATGCCCTCTCTTCTACCTTCTTTTTTACCCTCTCTTCTGCCCTCTTTTATCCACTTGTCTTTAGATTCTTCTTTAAATATGTCGTATAATTCCTTCATTGCATGTCATCTTATTACCCTCCTTAACATACTTAAAATCACAGTTTTCGCATCATTCGCCTCCTATTAAGTCATGTTCTTTTAACACACTTTTTCCTGTGCGAATATTGGCAACTCTCCTCTCCAATTCATCCATATTCTCTTTACTGTAAAAAGGATCCGTCGATACTTCAAACGGTATTCGTCTCTCTGTGTTTACCCTTGCATCATCAATTCTTAAACTATTTTGTGCCATTATTATCTTTATTCCTTTAACTATAAAGTATTTTATTTACACTTATTTGTAAAAGCAGTCCAAAAGTTATCAAGTTCCAAAGCATCCGATACTTAATGATAAAATCATTTATTATCATTAATATGGCTAAGATAAAAACTCAATATCAGATTACTTAAAAACTTATTACAAATACTTTTATATAAGTATTTTCCAATACCCGGTTCTGTTTGAACCGATATGTTCTATATACCCTTTTTCTTTTAAATTGGAAATTCCACGATCTACTGCAGTCTTCCCTTTACCTATTTTTTCTTGAATCTCTCTCTTTGTAATATTTGGGTTATTTTTTATTGCTTGAAGAATAACCTTCTGTGTTTCATTTAGATTTGAATAACTTACAGCTTTATTACCCTCTTTATTACCCTCTTTATTACCCTCTTTATTACCCTCTTTATCATACATAGTATTAATCCAATTAAAAGGAATTTTTACTATAATAGAGTTTTCTCTGAATTCAAATGCTTCTTTTCCATATTTCTCTGTAATTTTAGGAACACCTCTACCTGTCTTCTCACTGATATGCAATTGTAAAAAAATCTCAGACAATTTTTTATTAACAGGAATGGACTCACCTAAAAAGAATCCTTCTACAGTCTGTCCCTGTGGTATTGTTCCTCTTGATAAAATCTCAATCCTGTCAGAGTAAATCGTTACCATGGGTTCATTCATTTCTACCCACTTATTGTGTAAGAAGGCATTAATTATAGCTTCTCTAAAAGCATCTTTATCAAATAGAGGCACTTCTTTCCTTTCCACAACTCTACCCGCCTCATCTGCTTGTATAATGTTTAACACATCCCCATATCTTAATATTTCATCTAATGTATATAACAAGCACTGAAATCCGAATTCACGTACTGAATACATATTGTCAGATTTACTTTTTCCGGAAAATATAGCCACTCTAACAGGAATATGTGAATTATCTGATAGCAACTGTGCCATAATATTATATTTACCATCCGCTGTATATAATCCCAGGTTCTTTTCATATTGTGTTGTATTCAGTTTTATTCCCTTTGCTCCATAGTAAATTATCAGCTTTTCAAAAGATAGTTCTTGATACTCACTTGCTGTATTCTCTATTGTTGGAAATCCGGTTCTCAAAATAGAAAATAAAAAAGATTCTTTTTCCGGATACTTTCTCAGCTTTTCCTTGCTTGATCCGATTCTTATATATCTCTCTTCCGAAAAAGAAGTAGGTATTGTCTTAGCTGCCGGAATAACCAATACAACCACTCTCTTATCCTCTAAATAAATTTCTTCAAAGTGGAAATTAACATCAGGATATATTTGTCTGGCTAGAAAGTGCTTTAAAGGCTCTCCTTTCACATCTTGATTCGGATCGAATTTAGTCCCAACCGGTTCATGCGTCTTATCATGAATCCCCCATATAAAGTATCCACACTCCCTACCTTCATAGGCTGAACTATTTGAAATTGCGGATATGTATTCTCCCAATTCCCTCGGATCATTCCAATTTTCTTTAAACTCAAACCACTCACGTTCCGTATCATATTGTCTAAGTTCATCAATCTTTGAAATCAATGTGCTATTCATATTATTTTACTCCCGACAATTTACTACTATATTTATTAGATTATAGCACAATGATAATAGGCCTTACAATGTGACAAAACATCACCTTCTCGCTTATCACTAATCAATAGTAATACATTTTAATGTGGTAAATATAATAACTCTATTTGAAAATTTTCTTTAAATTTATCCATTTTTGAAAAACTTAGAATTATCTTCATATATCTTGCCCTGTTTGATTATTGAAACCAGCTGTAGTGCCCATGAGATAAACTTTAGGATTAACTATGAGGTTCATCGTTAACTACTCACCTTGTAGACTTCCACAAAGTACTGACAACATGTACTTCATCCTAAAAAGGACGCCTTTTACAGTGTCCTCATTGTTTTAAGCCTTACTAAAGCATTTACATTTTTTCATTTAGATATTTTTGAAAGGTACTTACGCTTATATTTGCTCTTTTAGCAGCATCTTCTACTGAAATTATTCCGTCTTTTACAAGCATAAGTAATGTATTTATAACACCTTCTTTTCTACCTTCTTTTATGCCCTCTCTTCTACCTTCTTTTTTACCCTCTCTTCTACCCTCTTTTATCCACTTGTCTTTAGATTCTTCTTTAAATATGTCGTATAACTCCTTCATTGCATCCGTCATCTTATTACCCTCCT
>CAUQKD010000240.1:0-3619 GCA_963518365.1 uncultured Lachnoanaerobaculum sp.
ATGTTACAGTATTCGACGAGAGAGATACCATGGGCGGTGTTGTTGCAAACATCATTCCGGGATTCAGAATTCCTGCGGACGATATCCAGAGAGACGTTGAGCTTGCAAAGGCTTACGGAGCAAAGTTTGTTGCAAACAAGAGAATTGACGATATAGCGGCACTTAGAGCTGAAGGATTTGACAAGGTTATACTTGCAATCGGTGCTCATAAGGAACTTCCGCTTGAGCTTAGCGAAGGAAAGGCAATCAATGCACTTCATTTCTTAGAGGATTTCAAGAAGTCTGAAGGAAAGATGGAGCTTGGTGAGAATGTTATCGTTGTAGGTGGCGGAAATACTGCTATGGACGTTGCAAGAGCGGCAAAGAGAGTTCCGGGTGTTAAGAATGTATACCTTGCATACAGAAGAAATGCAAGATATATGCCTGCCGATGAGGAAGAGCTTAACGAGGCAATTGAAGACGGCGTAGAGTTCGTTACACTTGTTTCTCCGAAGTCATTAAAGAACGGCAAGCTTGTATGTGCAAAGAATGTACTTGGTGAGCCTGATGCAAGCGGCAGAAGAGGCGTTAAGGAGACAGACGAACTTGTTGAATTGCCATGTGATACACTTATCGCGTCAATCGGTGAGAGTGTAAGAGGTGACTTCTACACAAGCAACGGTATCAATATAGATAAGAAGAATCTCCCTGTACTTGATCCTGTTACTCTTGAGACAAATGTTAAGGGAGTATATGCTGCAGGTGACGGTGCCAAGGGTGCATCAGTTATAGTTAAGGCTATTGCAGACAGCAAGAAGGTTTGTGAGGCTATCTTAAATCATGCTATCGGAGAACTTAAGGTATCCGATACTACAGACGAGAAAGTTTACGACTACAGAGGAACTTTAGAGGAGCCTGTAGAGAAGAAAGCTGATGACAGATGCTTGGCTTGTGACTATATATGTGAGAATTGTACAGAAGTTTGTCCAAACAGAGCTAATGTATATGTGAATGTAAGGGGTAAACATCAGATAGTTCATGTGGATTATATGTGCAATGAGTGCGGTAACTGTGAGACATTCTGTCCATACGCTTCCGCACCGTATAAGGATAAGCTTACATTGTTTGCAAGTGAAGCTGATATGCTTGACTCAAAGAATGACGGCTTTGTAATCACAAGAGGATGCAAGGATGTTAGGGTAAGGATAGACGGTCAGGAACTTGTATATAGAATAGGTGAGTCAAATGATAAGTTGAACTACAGATATGCTGAGCTTATCGACACAATCTATAACGAGTATGATTACTTACTTCTAAAATAAAATAATTTTTACAGATATGCCACCCTAAAAAGTGGCATATTTACTTTTAAGGAGAATATATGAAGAAAGTATTTATAAAAGGTGGAACTATTGTAAATTCAAAGGAAAGTTTTGCGGGAAATATATTTATTGAAGATGAAAAGATCAAAAAAGTATTAAAGCCTGACGAGTTTATAGAGCTTGATAATGATACAAAAGTAGTGGATGCAGGCGGCAAGCTTCTATTTCCGGGATTTATAGATGCGCATACACATTTTGACCTTCATGTTGCAGGCACGGTGACCTGTGATGATTTCTATTCAGGCACAAAAGCTGCAGTAAGCGGCGGTACCACAGCCATCATTGACTTCGGTACACAGTATAAAGGAGAGACACTTAACGAAGGAATGGACAATTGGCTGAAAAAGGCAAAAGACGGAGTGTTCTGTGACTACGGTATACATATGTCTATAAGTGACTGGAACGAAGAGGCGAAAAAAGAGTGTCAGGACATGATGGACAGAGGAGTGACCACCTTTAAGATTTACCTTACATATGATATTCTCCTAAAGGATGATGAGGCTTTTGAAGTAATACAAAGACTGAAAGAAGTGGGTGCCATCACAGGAGTTCACTGTGAGAATGCGGGACTTATATTTGCACTTCAACAGGAGTTTGTAGAAGCCGGATTACAAAAAAATGTTTCATCACATTATAAGACCAGACCGGCTGCAGCCGAGGCGGAGGCTATAGGCAGAATCCTTCACCTTGCAGAGGTGGCAGGCAGTGACATCATTGATGTGCATCTTACCTGTAAGGAAGGTCTTGACGAGATAAGAGCTGCCAGGAAAAGAGGTCAGAAGGTATATGCCGAGACCTGTCCTCAGTATCTTACTATGACAAATAAGCTCTATGAGTTACCGGGATTTGAGGGGGCAAAGTATGTTATAGCACCTCCTCTCAGAGAGCAATCGGATGTTGACGAGCTTTGGAAAGCGCTTGCAGACGGTGAGATACAGACTGTTTCCACAGACCACTGTGCATTTACTTTCAAGCAAAAAGAGCTCGGTAAAGATGATTTCAGAAAGATTCCGGGAGGAATGCCGGGAGTTGAGACCAGAGGTATTGTAATGTACTCCGAAGGTGTTACAACAGGCAGAATAAGTTTGGAGAAGATGTGTGAAGTACTTTGTGAAAACCCTGCAAAACTCTACGGACTTTATGACAGAAAGGGATTCATAGAGGAAGGCTTTGATGCGGATATCGTCATACTGGACCCTAAGTCACAAACAAAGATTAGTGCCGCCACTCAGGTTTCAAAATGTGATTATGCTCCGCTTGAGGGTAAGGTTCTTAGCGGACATATCGAGAAAGTATTCTTGCGAGGTAGTGAGATAGTGGACAATGCAAAAATCAAGGATACTCCTGAGGGCAAGTTCCTTGAGAGAAAGCCTTATAAGAAGTTTTTGTAGGATAAAATCAAACTGAAGTGTTTGCCTTTTATACAGATTTATAAAAAGCACATGATTTAAGACAATAAGAGTTCCATCCATTTATCGAAATATTAAATAAATGAATGGAACTTTTATGATTTATATAGTATAATGCTTTGGTATAAATAAATTTTAAATGTATAGTTACAGCTTGGTAATATATAAACTTTACATAGAAGGGGAAATATGCGACTTATTGATACAAAAGATGCCGTAGGGCATATGCTTTGTCATGATATAACACAGATTATAAAAGGAGAAAAGAAAGGTCCCGTATTCAGAAAAGGACATATAATACAGCCTGAGGATGTCGAAGTATTGCTTTCCGTAGGCAAGGACCATATCTATATCTGGGAAGTAAATGAAAATATGCTGCATGAAAATGATGCGGCATTGATGCTTTATGATATGTGCAAGAACGATCACCTTACAAGAGATCCTGATATAAAAGAGGGCAAGGTTGAACTTATTGCGGAATGTGACGGCCTTTTAAAGATAGATAAGGAAAGAATAAACAAGCTCAATTCACTTGGAGAGATGATGATTGCAAGCATACATGACAACTTTCCTGTAAAAAAAGGACAGCATCTTGCAGGTATGAGAGTTATACCTCTTATCATAGAAAAAGAAAAAATGGAAAAGGCAAAAAAAGTTGTGGGAGATAAGCCTTTATTTGAACTTTTACCGTACAAACAAAAGAAAGTCGGAATAGTGACTACAGGTAATGAAGTTTACTATGGACGAATAAAAGACAATTTTACTCCGGTGGTTATTGACAAGGTAAAGGCTTTCGGTGCAGAGGTAATCGCACATGAGATAAGCAGTGATGATGTGGAGATGGAAATT
>CAUQKD010000241.1:0-3610 GCA_963518365.1 uncultured Lachnoanaerobaculum sp.
ACAAAAGAGGTAAGAGACGGTATATTAAATCACAGAACCTGTGGAAATCCGTCCACACTTGAAGGACATATAGTCAGGTTGTCGGATAAAATCGCATATATCAACCATGATATTGACGACTCTATCAGGGCTCATATATTGGTGGAAGATGATATACCGAGTGAATACAGTGATATACTGGGACACTCGGTCAGAGAGCGACTCAACAATCTGATACATGGAGTTATAGAAGAAAGTATAGATAAACCGCAAATCTCTATGAATAAAGGGAAGTATAAGGCAATGATGGGGCTTAGAACATGGCTTTTTAAGAAAGTATATCATAACGAAGTGCCTAAGTCACAGGAAGGCAAGGCAAAGGCTATGATAAAGTCACTTTTTGACTACTATATGTTGCATACAGACAAGCTTCCGGATGAGTATATCTATTTTATAAAAGAGTTAAATCAGGATAGGGAACTGGTAGTATGTGACTATATTGCGGGTATGACGGATTTATATGCGATTGAAAAGTTTAAAGATTTGTTTGTTCCTAAGTCTTGGGATGTATATTAAGGAGGCGAGGTTTGTATTATTCAAATGATATAATAGACGAGGTCAGGTCCGCAAATGATATAGTGGACGTGATTTCAAGCTATGTGAAAATACAAAAAAAAGGCGCAAATTATATGGGGCTTTGCCCTTTTCATTCAGAAAAGTCTCCTTCATTTTCGGTATCACAAAGTAAACAGCTTTTTCATTGCTTCGGATGCGGAGTAGGAGGAGATGTAATCACATTTATCAGGCAGTATGAGAATTATTCGTTTAGTGAGGCGCTTTCAATGCTTGCAAAGAGAGCAAATATTGAACTGCCACAGTTAAGTGAAAGTGATAAAGCAAAAAACGATGAAAAAAATATCATACTTGAGATAAACAAGACAGCAGCCAAATACTTCTATGAGACGCTTTTTTCAAAAGACGGCAAGGAAGGACTTGAGTATTTTAATTTAAGAGGACTTGATGCTAAAGATATAACACATTTCGGACTTGGATTTTCAAAAAATACTCCAAACGATTTATATAAATATCTGAAAGAGCAAGGTTACGATGATGCCATACTCAAAAAAAGCGGACTTATAAATATTGATGAGAGAGGTGCAAGAGACAGATTTTGGAACAGAGTAATGTTTCCTATAATAGATGCAAACTCCAGAGTAATAGGTTTTGGAGGAAGAGTGATAGGTGACGGACTTCCAAAGTATGTCAATTCACCTGAAACGATTGCATTTGATAAAAGCAGAAATCTGTACGGCTTAAATTTTGCAAAGCGAACAAAAAGAGACTTCTTTTTACTGTGTGAGGGATATATGGATGTCATAGCACTGCACAAGGGAGGCTTTGAAAACTCGGTTGCAAGTCTGGGTACCGCACTTACCCCACTTCATGTAAAGCTTTTAACAAGATATACAAAGAAAGTAGTACTTACATATGACTCTGACGGGGCCGGTATAAATGCCGCAAAAAGAGCAATTCCGCTTTTAAAAGAAGAGAATATAAATGCAAAAGTACTCTCAATGGCACCGTACAAGGATCCGGATGAGTTTATCAAAAATCTTGGAAGTGAGGAATTTAACAGGAGAATCGATGCCGCCGACAATGCGTTTCTTTGGGAAGTGGAAATACTGAAAAAAGACTACAATCTGAATGAACCGGATGAGAGAACAAACTTTTATAGAGAAGTTGCAAGGATGCTAAGTACATTCAGTGAGAAGCTTGAACGAGAAAATTATACTCATGCAGTAGCAAGCAGGCTGATGATTGACTACAAATCACTTTTTGATATGGTAAACTCCTACGGTTTTGCTTCAAATACATTAAAAAAAGAAGAGCCGAAAGAGAAGAAAAAAACGGATGACGGATACACAAAGGCACAGGGACTGTTACTTACATGGATAGTTGAAGAGGTGGAACTTTTTGATAAGATAAGTGAATATGTTTCACCGATTCACTTTAGCGAAGGATTTTACAGAGATGTTGCAACAAGGATATTTGAAAAGATAAAACAGGGGGATTTTAATTTTTCAAATATTTGTGACGACTATACAGATGATATAGAAAAGCAGAAACTGCTTTCAAAAATACTGAACACTAATCTTGGGACAAACCTCAGTGATGATGAGAAGAAAAAAGCAATCACTGAAAGCATACTAAAAATCAGACAGGCAAGTTTAGACGAGAAGAGCAAAAATGCAAAAGGAATTGAAGAGTTTCAAAAAATCATAAAAGAGCAGGCGATTTTGAGAAAACTTCGTGTTGATTTAGATTAGTGGAGGAAGTATGAGGGGGAAGAAAATAGAAAATGAGTTTGAAAAAATACTCAAAAAAGATATTGACGGAAAAATGACTACTTTGAAAATTCAAAGAATCTTCTCTGAAAATGATATCCCAAAAGAATATCTTCCGGATTTTATAGAATTCCTTGAAAAAAAAGATATTAAGGTGGAAGAAGAGGATGATAAGGAACAGACAGATTTTGACTCGGAGTCGGATCCTGAAGAGTATATACTCTTAAAGGAAACTGAATTTGAAGATGAGTTTGATGAGGAAGATATCAAGGATCTGAAAGATATAGATTTGAACATCTTAGAGAATCTGGATGACTATGTTGCAATAGAAGATCCTATAAAGATGTATCTGAAGGAGATAGGTAAGATACCTCTTTTAAGTGTGGATGAGGAGATGAATCTGGCAAAGAAAATTTGCGATCCGGATGAGAATGTCAGAAAAGAGGCCAGAAAGCAAATGGCGGAATCCAACCTCAGACTTGTAGTCAGTATTGCAAAAAGATATATGGGCAGAGGAATGCAGCTTTTGGACCTTATACAGGAAGGGAATATCGGTCTTTTGCGTGCTGTTGAAAAGTTCGACTACCAAAAGGGGTTTAAGTTCTCTACATATGCCACGTGGTGGATAAGGCAGGCAATAACCAGATCTATTGCAGACCAGGCAAGGACTATAAGAATTCCCGTACATATGGTGGAAACTATCAACAGGCTTATAAAGGTACAAAGAAAGCTTGTTCAGGAGCTTGGCAGAGAGCCGAAGCCTATTGAGGTGGCTAAAGCCATGGGAATTCCTGTAGCCAAGGTTAGAGAAATAATGAGTTTTGCACTTGAGCCTGTATCTATGGAAACGCCTATAGGTGATGAGGATGATTCACACCTTGGAGATTTTTTACAGGATTCCAATGCCAAGATTCCTGTAAATTTTGCAATGGATGTGCTTTTACATGACCAGTTGATGGAGGTCATAAAGTCACTGACTGAAAGAGAACAAATGGTCATATTGCTTAGATTCGGTTTGGAGGACAGTAAGCCCAGGACTTTGGAAGAAGTCGGAAAGGTATTCGGTATCACAAGGGAAAGAATCAGACAGATAGAGGCGAAAGCACTTAGAAAGCTTCGCAATCCGTCAAAAGTAAAAAGATTAAAGGATTTTTTGGAATAGAGGATAAGATGAAGTTGTCAAAGAGGTTGCAGACTATTGCCGATTTTATAAAAAAAGATGAGGTAGTTGCAGATATAGGTACAGACCATGCACATATACCTATTTATCTTATAAAAAATAATAT
>CAUQKD010000242.1:0-3603 GCA_963518365.1 uncultured Lachnoanaerobaculum sp.
GTAATTAGCTGTATTGCAATTATAGTATAAATACAGCGTATGTGCAATGATTATAAATACAAATTATTGTTATGTTTTTTTATGCTTACATAATCTCAGCTATTTTGTCTGCAAAGAATAAGGCATATTTTATATTCCTTGCTGCTTTTTCTATACTCCATGACCTGAGGCTATCTTTGTTCCTTGGTGCTGCAAAAAGCCGCTTATTATTATAAGCTGCAATATAAATTCGAGATTCGGTGCTGTATAGAGAAAGTCCACAGTCCGAAGTACTGTTGTTAAACAGGTCAATAACAGCAGGAGTTAAGAACATCCTTGCTGATTGTTCGTCAGTACAGTAGATGTTGTAGTGCTCGTTTTGCCATAAATCGTCTACATTAATTTTCTTTCCGCCTGACATAGCCCCAAGATAGCCTCCCTGAGTCTTTATATTAAGGAAATGCTTTGTCGGAACAATTCGCAAATTTCCTTTTAAAGAGTATGTATTTTTTATAGAGTAAACTTGTCCGATAAAGCCCGTAATCTCATGAAGGTGCTTTATCTCATCCTTTCCGGTGGCCAATCCCTTTGTGACAGTATATGCATATAAATCCACTATTTCAATATCCTTTTCATTGTTTAGCTTAAGTATACCTGATTGGACATAGTATTTTGCGGCAGGAACTACTTCTGCTACATTACTTGGTGAAATATCATGTTCCGTGTCAATTTTGGCCAAAGGATAAAGTGCTTGCAGTATCGGTTCAAGAATTTCACTCTCGTAAAGTACGCGCAGTTTGCTCCTTTGCTTTTCTTCCCAACTGGGGCCTATAAAACTGTAAACCAGAACACTTATGATTTGTAGTGCTATAAGAAATAGAATCAGTCTTGCGATAAACTTCATAAGCTTATCTATCAAAACACTGTCTGGAAGGATGCCTTGTTCTTCCAAAAAGAAAAAGCCTATGCCGACAATAATGCTTATAAATATCAGAATAATATTTCTAACAAAATATTTCGTAACATTATCTTTACAATTGACTATATTTTGTACGGCTCTCCAACTACGCTGAAAGCGTGAGGTTTTCCATAGATTATTTATTTTCTGTATTTCTTCAAGGTTTAAATTCATTTCAATTATTATTTTGCTTCTTTTTATAAGATGATTTCACTTTCTTGCTCATATTATAACAAATATAAGCCCAATATATAATAGAATAATGTATAATAATTATAAGAAATTGCAGATTCAAGATAAGTAGACAGTAGAGTTAAAAAATTCTGCTACTATAGATTCATTCAGGAGTAAATCATGGACAAAAATATAAATAAATTTATATATGACAGACACGCTAATATCATTTTCAGCCTAAACGGCAGCAGAGTAAAGGAACTTAAATTCCATAATAAAATGCTTACTCTAAAGGTTGATTTATTATTTCAATATGTAAACAACGAAGAAGTAGAACACAAGGGTGAAGTCTGTTTTAAAGATTGTGATTTAAGGCTTTGTAGTGTGTTGATTTTTAATAAAACCTTAGGTAAAGGTCATTTTACCGGAGATGCTGTTTCTTTAGAGGAATTTATGGATATTCATAAAAATTCTGAGTTTGAAATTATTACAGAAGGTTATTTTTGAAATTCAACGACTTACTCAGGATGGCTTTGGGAAGATGGGAAAAATCCTGTATCCGTTATTATGTATATCTGGAACAGCGGAGATATGGAGTATTCTATCATAAGTGAGTCTATGAGAGATGAATTTCTTGAAAAGGAATTTGATTTTAGTAAAGCTATAAAAAATCCATACATTAAAGAGCTTAAGAAGTAGGTAACCATAAAGATATCGTCGACAATTATAGACTGTTTTGAAGAAGAAGCTTGATATCAGCCGGAAATAGTTATTTGATTTTATATCATTATAAAATCTAAAATTTTGACATCTGAGCCGCTATGGTAGAACCCCTTTTAAACGGTCAAAATATTATCAGCATTTGCCTTAAAATGACTATCTATTTAGAAGAAATAATATATAATATATTTTAGGACTTTTACTTAGTTAAAGTTATAGTGCATATGAAGGGATAGTGGGGAAGTAAAATGAATAAACAACAGCTTGCGGCAAAGATTTGGGAGTCTGCAAATCAAATGAGATCAAAGATTGAAGCCAATGAATATAAGGATTATATATTGGGCTTTATCTTTTATAAGTATCTTTCAGACAAAGAAGAGCAGGACCTGTATAACAGAAAGTGAAATGTAGCTATGGATGATAATGGAATAAAAAATATTGAAGATTGGTGTAAGATTAAACCATATGTTGAAGAAATATGTTGCTTTGACAAAAATAAGGATAATGAAGCAATAAATCAAGCTTATAAGGACATAAAGGAATATAACTCAAATGTAAAAACAGAAAAAGGGTTGTGGGCTATTTTTTGTAGAAGAAAAGATGAGAAGTACAAGTGTATGCAAGTTGGCAGTAGCTATAATATTAATAAAGAACTTAAAGACATACTTGATTTGATGCGACTAGAACCAAAAAAAATTTCAGTAGATACTACATTTACTAAAAAAGCTTTTTCCTATGAAATTGGAAGGGATAAAAATAGTGAAAAGTATAGAGCGATGTATAAAGAACATGATAACTTTATATTTTTCTGTATAAATGCTGATACATTTTCTAAAGAAAGGGGAGAATATGATTCCGTTAATTTTTCTGAGGTAAAGTTTGCATTTTTAACAAAGGCATTATTGTGGAATCCAGCCCCATCTACATCTTCCCGCGGAAAGAAAAATAAAGAAAAAGAGATATACAACAAAATTAGAAATGAGAAAATTAAAATTGATTGGTAGAATATCTGTTTGTCTAGTTAAATAAAACTGAGTACCGAATATATAGGTCGATAGAAAGCAAACAGAGTGACAAACTAAAATAAATAATACATGAAAGACGGAGAATATTAGCAAATGAGAAAATTTAAACGGTGGTTATTAAATACATTTTTTAAAAATGAATTATTGGAAATTCAAAACGAGACAGATAGAAAAAATCAAGATGATATAGAAATTGTTCATCAAATAAAAAGTGGAGGTGGGCAGATTTTAGTATGTATTGCAGGAAGAGGATATTATCAGGAAGAGGGAGAAGATGCTGTAGAAATGAAGCCTGGTGACTGTATCAATATTCCGGCAGAAGTGAAACACTGGCATGGTGCCGCACCGGATGAATGGTTTTCTCATCTGGCAATTGAAGTGCCAGGTGAAGAGACATCGAATGAGTGGTGTGAGCCGGTTGCCTACGAAATATATAAATTGCTCAGATAACTTCCGGTTTGTAGACCTAAAACAGAATACCGATCCTTACATAGCAGTCATGCGCTTCGGTGCCGGGCTGCTAATTTTTTGCGAAAGGAGCAGTATCGAATGAAGCTTGTATCAATCAGAGCGTAGATGTGTTGCTCAAGACTTCCTCTCTGTTTGATCCGTTCCCGCCGGAGATGGGAACGGGCACCCCCTTTCTTGACCGTCTATATTGCTACATGAACCCGGCGTTTGTACCGAGTGCATTTTCTTACTTTCCAAATAAATCGCTGTGCGTTCCTGTTCGGGATAATGTCAAGA
>CAUQKD010000243.1:0-3588 GCA_963518365.1 uncultured Lachnoanaerobaculum sp.
CAGCTTATTTAAGTGCGCCGGTTTACGGCTTACCTCTACTTTCTTTCACACTATACACAGTCTGCAATTACTTTGGTGTAATCTTTCACCTTAACATACTCTTTATCCCCATCACTATATACCAATACTTTTCCTATATATGCACAACCGTATTCATCAATATCCGCTTTCCTAAGAATATCCGTTCCTAAGAAAGCATCTTCTCCAACAGTTTTTATCTCTTCGGGAATATTTATATCAGATAAACCGCTACAATTTCTGAAGGCATATTCGCCTATTTTTTCAAGACTATTAGGAAACTTTATTGTTTTAATCTTCTCACAACCCTCAAAGGCACTGTCCTCTATTTCAACTATATTTCCCAAAAAAACAATATCTTCCAAAGATCTGCAATCCGAAAATACTTTTGTATAAACAGCACTCACACCCTTCGGTATTTCTATTTTCTTTAGCGAAATACAATTATTAAAAGCCCCTGTCTGTATTACTTCCAGATTATCAGGTAATTTTATGTCTTTAATTTTTGCACAGTTATCAAAGGCATGAAATCCTATTGTCTTTACGGTTTCCGGTATCGTAATATTTTCCAAATTGGTACAATTATAAAATACTCTATCACCTATATCTGTAACTCCGTCAGGTATTTCTATTTTTTTGATATTCTCTCTTTTCTCCAATATACCATCTTCAATACCTAAAAAGATATTATCTTCTATAATCTTCTTACATTTCAAATTGCTCAAAAAGAAACCTATAGCTATGGTAAGGGCTATACCCATTATAATAAATAAATATATCTTAGTCTTTCTGTTACCCACAAACATCCTCCCCTCTGATATTGCTATTCTAATAGGTAATTTCAATAATATATAACTTTAGGGTATACCTTTTCAGAGTTTATCTTTTTCTTTATTATAGCAAAATCCTCTTTTATACTTGAAGGTACTTCAATTTGCTTTAGGTTCTTGCATATAGTTATAACAAGACTGTCTATATACTTCATACTTTCCGGAAATCTTATTTTTTCAAGGCTTTTACAATATGCAAAAGCTGCAAAGTGTACCTCTTCCAATCTTGAAGGCAGAGTAATCTCTTTTAAACCGGTACAACCAAAAAATACTCCCATATTCAATATTTTGATATCACAGCCCTCCTTAAATACAACCTTTTCAAGTGCTTCACAGTCTTCAAAAGCCTTTACACCAAGATATTCTGTACTCTTGGGTATCTCTATTTCTTTAAGACTTTTACATTCTTTAAAAGCTCCCAATTGAATTTCTTTAATATTGCTTTCTTCTTCAAATATACACTCATTTAAATTCTTACATACGCTAAAAGCTTCCCTGCCTATGATTTCCACACTTTTTGGAATCTCTATGCTTTTTAATCCTTCAGAGTTTAAAAACGCCTCACTACCTATACTCTTTGTTCCTTCCCTGACTTTAACATAACTTGCTCCATGTTCGTATTTAAGTAGTATATCTTGGAAATATTTACATCCATATTCATCCTTTTACAAATTTTCAAGCCAATATGTATTCTCAAATACTCCTGCATCCAATCCGTCAGGAGTTTTTTCCATATCGATATCAGATAAATTTCTACAATTTGCAAAGGCCATACTTCCTATATTCTTTATCTTTTCAGATATATTTACGCTTTCTATATCACATTCATAAAATGCCCTGTCTTCAATATCTTCTAAGCTTTGCGGCATATTTATATTTTTAAGACTTTTACAGTTTGCAAAGGCTTCATCCCCCACAACTATAATACTTTCAGGTAATTCAACCGTAATCAAATCAGGCAGATTTGAACAGGCTTTACTTGCAATCACTCTTGTACCATCTTTTACCTTCATTTCACTGCCTTTACTCCAATATTTTATCAGGGCATCACCTATATATATTCCATTCTCATCTTCCCAGAGTCCCCTCTCATAATACTTTGTACCTTCAAATGCACCTTCCTCAATATATTTTATTCCCTTTGACATCTCTATATCAGAAAGTTTATTACAATCTTTAAAAGCATATGTATTTATCTGTTCGACAGAATCCGGAATATCTATACTTTTTATTTTATTACATCCCGAAAATGCTTCACTTCCTAAACTTTTTAAACCGTCATTAAGCTCTATTTCTGTCAGGTTATTACAGTTTGAAAATGCAGACTCACCAATCTCCTTTACTACAAGCGGAATACTTATTTTTTCCAAAGCAGTACAATCTTTAAATGCTGCAGCATTTATTTTCTCCAAGCCTCCCGGAAATTCTATATTTTTTAAATTTGAGCATTTATAAAACGCCCCTTCACCTATCTCTTTTACATTATCAGGTATATTAATATATTCTATTTTTCTACAGCCTGCAAATGAAAACTTACCGATACTTTCCAATGTATCCGGCAATTTTACAGTTTCTAAATTTTCACAATCTATAAAGGCATACTCATTTATCATTTTTACACCTGTAGGAATTATCAGCTCTCTCATACTTTGCCTACTCTCAAGTATACCTTCTCTAACACCTACTAATATATTTTCCCTTATAATCAGTTTCCTTTTTGCATGAGTACTTACATATATTGAAATAATCACGATCAATAATATAAAAATAATCAGCCTGACTTTTCTTCCTTTGCTCATACACAAATTTCCCCTTTATTTTACTTCACCACCTTAACAGCTTCATATAAATAACCTCTGTTAGTAAACAAATCCCATATACTTATGGCCCTATCCTCAAATACAGTTTTTTCTGTGCCGTCTCCATTTTCATATATTATTTTCCCCTTAAACTCCGAATCGTCATAATCCATGTATTTAAGAACATACAGATAATATGTACCGTCATCTGTTGTTTTATACATATATTTTATAAGTTCATCTAAATTGTTTACTTCTTTAAACTCTTCCAGTCCTGCAGTTTCAGATATGGTTTGCGGTGATGTAAGCTTACCGTTTTTATCTCTTTTACACACTCTCAGATGCTTCATATTATCATTAAAAAAATCTATAAACTTCTGTGTATTTTCATCTTCTACAATCTTATATCTATATAGAATCCTACTTTGCCCGTAAATGTAATCTGAAATGTCCCGTTCAACCGCATATGACTTATCATTATCCGTATATACATCATGAACCTTTCCTCTCTTATCAATACACTCAAGGTCTGCTCTTAATAAATCTGCCAGCATTGCAATAATTCCCGCTTCAACACGATATTTCTCCGCTCTGTCTATTCTTCTGTCATTTAAATATTCCGCAATATCCATCGAGGAAAAAAGTAATGTCAGCACAAAAGATATTATTATAATAATTTTAAGCTTCTTTATCTCTATTCTTCTTGTCTCACTGCACATAATCATCCCCCCTAAAATTTAATAAAACACGTCCAAAATCCCTTAATTCATCTGATAATCCAATGTATCCAACATAAACATTATAACGGCGGATACGGATATCTTTATTTGACAATTAACACAATATACTACTATTTTCGTTCTGCTCTTTTACCTATATTTTAATCTATAAAAATGGTATTTTCAAGTTTTAATATAAAAGTATCTATATATATTTATTAT
>CAUQKD010000244.1:0-3585 GCA_963518365.1 uncultured Lachnoanaerobaculum sp.
CTGAATAATCCAATCATTGTTTTAAAAGTTTAAATTGTTTGAGCATTTCGATGGCATACTCTCTGAAAAAGACCTTGTCTGAAAAATCAAGCTTTGCTAAATTTATGTATTTTTCTTTAGATTTATATTCTTTTTTAAAGATTTCACCAACTGAATCTGTATTAAAACATGGAATATACTCGGCAAATTGCTTTATATAGGCGGTTTGCCTTGTAGCTTTCTTTTTTACGCTTTTATCTACAAATTCACCTATACTTTTATGTATGGCATAGTCTTCAATTGTCAGATAATAGTAGTCTTTGTAGTTCTCAAAGAAAAATTTCAGCTCACACTTAAGTATAGGAATATCAAATATAAGTTTATTCTCTGAAGCATTTAAAAATATTTCATCTTCAATACTCAATTTATAATCAAGGTACTCATTGCAGGTATAATAAAGCGTGAGAAAGTCCTCATTCTTTTTTAAATCCGAGAGTGTAAAGTTTGAATTGAAAAAATCTACAAAGGAGAGCATCTCAACGACCTTAAGCATACCGAGCAAATCTTCTTCATTGTGTAAGAGTAAAAGATGCAGGAGTTTTTCGTCACGGCTGTTTATATAGTCGAAGTAAAATTTTATAAGCGTACCGCCGTCATACTTATCTTCTCTGTAAAGACCCTGAAACTCTTCCAATGACTTTTGATTCATCCTATCAAGCCCCAGAGGTTTTTTTAAATATCTAATACTTTTGTAGATATCAAGGCTTTTGTAACTTTCAAGCGGGTTAAAAAGGTAGTACTGCTTTGAACATTCTCTGATATAAGGTAAATCAAAGCCGTCACCGTTAAAATTTATCAGTGTATCAAAATCTGCGGCATATTCAAAAAAAGCCTGTAAAACGGCGGTTTCATCAGAGAGACTCTCACAAAACCACTGTTTGAATATAATAGTATCATTATCGACATTGATGCTGCCTATAAGATACAGGTTTGAGTTTTTGGGACTGAGTCCGGTAGTTTCTATATCAAAAAACAGCAGCCTTTTGATATCACCGATTTTTGATAAATCGTATTTTATATTATTTTTAAATTTCTTTGTTATCTCTTTCATATCTGTATTATAATAGTTATTTACAGGTAAATCAAGAAATTGCGAAAGTATGTTCGATTCTAATTGATTTATAATCCTGTAGTATGTTATGATAAAGTACAAAATAAATGTAACAGATTTTAGGAAGAGCTATGATTGCATATATAAGAGGAATTGTAACTGAAAAGAATATAAATACCGTAGTGGTGGAATGTAGCGGAATAGGATATGATATTTTTGCTACAGGCAGAGATATTGATAAGCTTTCAAAGGGCAGCGAGGTGCTTATACATACATATTTGAGGATTTCGGAGGATGCACATACGCTTTACGGCTTTTTGAATAAGGATGATATTGATATGTTTAAAAAGCTTATCGGTGTAAACGGAGTGGGACCGAAGGCGGCTTTAAGCATTATGTCCACATTAAGCGGTTTTGACCTTAAGATGGCTATAGTGTCTGAAGATCACAAGGCTATCAGTGCGGCTGTAGGTGTGGGAGTAAAGATTGCAAAAAAGATAATCCTTGAACTTAAGGAAAAGGTGGATATAGACGGCATCGCTTCCACAAAAGTAAATAATATGGAAGGAAGCTCGGTTGCCACAGAGGCGGTTGAAGCACTTGTATCACTCGGCTATTCAAGCAGTGAAGCTTATAAGGCTGTAAAAGATATTGAGATTAAGGATGGAGATACGACTGAGGATGTATTGAAGCTTGCGTTAAAGAAGATGGCAATATTCTAAGTGAAGTGAGTGTGAAGATGGAAAAAAGGATAATTTCAACTGAAATAACAAAAGAAGATAAGCAGATAGAAAAGAGTCTTAGACCGCAGTTTTTAAGTGAATATATCGGTCAGGAGAAAATCAGAAAAAATCTTAAAGTATATATAGATGCTGCCAAGCTTAGAAAAGAGAGTCTTGACCATGTGTTGTTTTACGGTCCTCCGGGACTTGGAAAGACTACACTTTGTAATATAATAGCAAACGAGATGGGTACAAATCTTAAGGTGACGTCAGGACCCGCTATTGAAAAACCCGGTGATATGGCCGCTATATTGAACAATCTGAATGAGGGGGATGTGCTTTTTGTAGATGAGATACACAGGCTCAACAGGCAGGTGGAAGAGGTATTGTATCCTGCGATGGAAGATTTTGTGATAGATATTGTGATAGGTAAGGATGCCGGAGCCAGAAGCATCAGACTTGATTTGCCGAAGTTTACTTTAGTGGGAGCTACCACAAGAGCGGGTCTGCTTACGGCACCGCTGCGTGACAGATTCGGTGTGGTACAAAAGCTTGAATTTTATAATACCGACGAGCTTAAGGAGATAGTGAGACGCTCCGCAACGGTGCTTGGCGTGGAGATAGATGAGAGCGGTGCCATAGAGATTGCAAGAAGAAGCCGCGGCACCCCGAGACTTGCAAATAGGCTCCTAAAGCGAGTCAGAGATTTTGCACAGGTAAAATACAACGGAGTAATTGATAAGAGTGTGGCTGATTTTGCACTTGATACTTTGGATGTGGACAAGCTTGGACTTGATAACAACGATAGAATGATTTTGCTTACAATAATAGAAAAATTTGGCGGAGGTCCTGTAGGACTTAATACCTTAAGTGCCGCCATCGGAGAGGATGCAGGCACGCTTGAGGAGGTATATGAGCCGTATTTGCTGATGAACGGACTTATAAACAGAACGCCCGGAGGAAGGATTGCGACTGAGAATGCATATATCCACTTGGGTATTGAAATGAAAGGTTGATGATGAAGATAACAGAGCTTTTGGCACCTGCCGGCTCATATGAGAGCTTAGTGGCGGCGGTCAATGCGGGAGCGGATGCGATATATATCGGAGGAAAGAAGTTTTCTGCAAGAGCGTATGCAAACAATCCTGATGAGGATGTACTTATAAAGGGTATTGAATATGCACATACTTTCGGTGTAAGTGTATATATGACAATCAATACACTTTTTAAAGAAAGTGAGATGGATGAACTTTTCGACTACATAAAGACCTACTACAATGCGGGTATTGATGCCGTAATTGTACAGGATTTGGGAGTATTTGAGTTTATCAGAAAGCATTTTAAAAAGCTACCCATACATGCCAGCACACAGATGACAATTACAGGAAGCTACGGTGCAATATTTTTGAAAAACATCGGTGCGAGCAGAATAGTTCCTGCCAGAGAGATATCACTTGCAGAGATAAAGGATATCGACAGTAAATGTGATATAGAGATAGAGTGCTTCGTACATGGGGCGCTCTGTTACTCATACTCGGGTCAATGTCTTATGAGCTCCATAATAGGAGGAAGAAGCGGCAACAGAGGCAGATGCGCACAGACTTGCAGACTGCCTTATGACCTGTATGAAAACGGTAAGAAGTTAAACAAGTCCGATGAGCGGAATCTTTTAAGCTGCAAAGATTTATGCAGCCTTGATATTTTACCTGATTTGATAGAGTCAGGGATCGACTCGCTGAAGATAGAGGGCAGAATGAAGGCGCCAAGGTATAC
>CAUQKD010000245.1:0-3580 GCA_963518365.1 uncultured Lachnoanaerobaculum sp.
TCAAATTTTTATATCTTGCCAGTTCTTCCTTGGCCTCTTTGAAGTCTACCATATGCCATTCCCAGTTCGGGCTTCCGACTGTTCCCGGTGTATTGATATGACCTTCTTTACCAAGTCCGATGATATCCGCCAAAGGTATAATGGCATACTCTGCCTTACTCTTTAACACATAGGTCAAAAGCCTGTCCTTTATATTGCCAAACTTTATACCCTGCTTCTTTAAAAACTCTCTGACCTTTCTCTTTGCAGCTACAGTCAAACCTTCATACCACTGCATTAAAGTATCATTATCGTGAGTTCCTGTATAGAAAATAACATTTTCTATATCATTTGATATATCCTTTGCATACTTTCCTTTTGTATCAATGGAGAATAAAAGTATTCTCATTCCCTTTAAGTGATAGTGATCCTTCAGTTCCAATATCTCAGGACGCAATTCTCCCAAATCTTCAGCTACAAGATTTACACCGGGCAGCTCCTTATTTAAGGTATCTATTACTTCATAGCCCGGAGCCTCAATCCACTCTCCGTCAATGGCGGTAGGACATGAAGCCGGAATCTTCCAGAAGGTATCAAATGCACGGAAGTGATCGATACGTATGATATCAAACAACTTATTGCTATATCCTATTCTGTCCACCCAGAACTTGTATTTGTTTTTCTTTAAGTAGTCCCAGTCATAGATAGGATTTCCCCATCTTTGTCCTGTAGCACTGAAATAATCAGGCGGAACTCCTGCAATAAACAACGGTCTTCCGTCGGTATCAAGTAAGAAATTATCTTTACCTGACCAAACGTCTACAGAGTCAAGTCCGACATAGAAAGGCACATCGCCCATGACTTCAATGCCTGCTTCATTTGCATATCTTTTTACATCCATCCACTGAGTATAGAACATATATTGAATAAAGCATTGATATTCGGCTTCTTTTTCTACATTTTCAGAAAGAGGTTTTCTGTTATTCGGCCAATTCTTGTCATCAGTCTTCCAATCATTCCAGCAAGCACCGTTGTTGTCAAGCTTTAAGGCACGAAATACACCATAGGTATATACCCAATCCTGAGAAATAAAGTCTTTATACGCAGGATCATTTTGTCCGTTTTTGGCCTTAAACTTTTCAAAAGCATCTCTTAGGTAGCTCTCTTTAAAAGCTCTTACTGCCGTATAATCAACTTTTTTTGCATTTTCTCTAAATGTATCAGGTTTTTTATCCAGCAATCCTGATTCAAAAAGCAAGTCAAGGCTGATATAAAGCTCATCACCTGCACATGAGGAGTATGGCTGATAAGGAGAGTTTCCGTATCCGACAGGATTTAGAGGTAAAATCTGCCAGATTTTTACCCCGTTTTCCTTCATTATATCAATCCACTGATAGGAAGCCCGTCCGAGCTCTCCCACACCTGTAGTAGAAGGGAGAGCTGAAACCGGCATTAAAATTCCTGTTTTTTTCATTAAATTCTCCTTATAAATGCCAGATATCATTATTGTATTCTGCAATAGTTCTGTCTGATGAGAAGAATCCTGCTTTTGCTATATTTACAAGTGCCTTCTTTGACCAAGACATCTCGTCCTCATAGTCATTTAACATCTGCTCTTTTGTCTTTATATAATCCTTTACATCAAGGAGCGCCATAAACCAATCTTTACCCACGATTTCCTTGTAAAGTCTGCAAAGATTTAAAGGATCTCCGATGCGGATAAGTTCTTTACTTATAATGAAGTATACCAACTACTACACATCAGTGTCATTGTTATAGATATCTGCAGAACAGTATGAACCTGTTTCATAGAGCTTTATTACATTTTCAGACTTCTTACCGAAGATATAGATATTGTCATCACCTACAAGCTCATGAATCTCTACATTGGCACCGTCTTCCGTACCGAGTGTTACAGCTCCGTTTAACATGAACTTCATATTTCCTGTTCCTGAAGCTTCCTTTGATGCAAGTGAGATCTGCTCTGAGATATCACAAGCAGGGATAAGCTTTTCAGCCTTTGTAACATTGTAGTTTTCCACCATAACTATCTTAAGATATGGGCTTACAGCCGGATCGTTGTCCACCAACTGCTGCAGACACAAAATCAAATGAATGATGTCCTTTGCAATAGTATATGCAGGTGCAGCCTTTGCTCCAAAAATCATAGTAATCGGACGCTTCGGTAAATGTCCCTTCTTGATCTCTTTATATTTGTAAATAGCATAGAGTGCGTTCATCTGCTGTCTCTTATACTAATGTAAACGCTTTATCTGAATATCAAATACCGAGTTCTCGTCAATATCAATGTTCTGAGTATGCTTTAAGTACTTCTTAAGCTCTAATTTGGCATCCCTTTTAATCTCTCTAAGCTTCTTTAATACATTCTCATCATCTTTATAAGCTAAAAGCTTTTCAAGATTTTCGGCATTGTCCATATATTCAGGTCCGATAAGCTCGTTTAAATACTCTGAAAGCTCATGATTACAGTGAATGAGCCATCTACGGAATGTAATACCGTTTGTCTTGTTGTTGAACTTCTCAGGATAGATATCATAGAAAGGCTTAAGCTCGGAGTTTTTCAAAATCTCTGTATGCAGAGCCGCAACACCGTTTACAGCATATCCGTAGTGAATGTCGATATGTGCCATATGTACACGGTTCTGATTGTCTATGATATATACTCTCGCATCGGCAAACTCTTTTCTTACTCTTGCATCAAGCTCATAAATAATAGGCAATAACTGTGGTACTACCTTCTCCAAATAGCTGATAGGCCACTTCTCAAGTGCCTCGGCAAGTATTGTATGGTTTGTATAAGCACAGGTCTTTCTTACAACATCGATGGCTGTATCCATGTTGAAGCCCTTTTGCTGTGTCAAAATACGGATAAGCTCAGGAATAACCATTGTCGGGTGAGTATCATTGATCTGAACACATACATGCTCATGAAGTCTGTAAAGATCCACACCTCTTCCTTCAGCTTCCTTTATAATCAACTGTGCGGCATTGCTTACCATAAAGTACTGCTGATAGATTCTAAGTAGCTGTCCGGCCTCATCACTGTCATCCGGATACAAGAACAATGTAAGGTTCTTAGCGATATCATGTTTATCAAAATTTATACCGTCTCTGATAATAGACTCGTCCACACTGTCAATATCAAAAAGATGTAATTTATTGCATTTGCTCTGATGATATCCCGGAACATCTATATCATACATAGTTGACTTTAATGTAAAATCTTTGAACGGAACTTCAAAGCTTACATCTGTTCTTGTAAGCCAGCTGTTATCTGTTATCCAAGGATTCTTATCTTCATACTGCTTGTTGTCTACAAACTTTTGTAAAAACAGTCCGTCGTGATAGTTTAATCCTACACCGTCACCGTTTAATCCCAGTGTTGCAATAGAGTCAAGGAAGCATGCAGCCAAACGTCCAAGTCCACCGTTTCCAAGTGAAGGCTCAGGTTCAACCTCTTCAACTGCCGTTATATCATGGCCGTTCTTGTCAAGTATCTCTCTTACCTCGTCAAACATTCCAAGGTTAATAAGATTGTTTGACAAAAGCTTTCCGATAAGGAACTCTGCTGATATATAGT
>CAUQKD010000246.1:0-3562 GCA_963518365.1 uncultured Lachnoanaerobaculum sp.
ACTTTTCATCATAAGCCAAAGGACTTGCCATCTGTATCAAATGTCCCACACACCAACTTACAATATATCCACCTCCTTCATAATATCCGTTTTGCCTACCGGTTGCACCGATTACCTTGGCGATACTCATTGCAACACTTGGCTTTTCACATATAACTAAATTCATTTATAAATCCTCCTTTTTTTACATGAAAAAAGGCAACCGGAAGTTATCTGGTTGCCTTTTGATTTTTGGTATTTAATTTTTATATTATGATCTATTATGAGACTGTCTTCCTACACCTTTGTTTAAAAAGTAAGGGTACTAAAAGTTTATATAAATTTTTCCCCTTAAAAAATATCTTCAAACTGATATTTATTAGAATAATGTATCCACAGTAACCATTTCATAGTTGACATATTAATGCAAATAATTTCCATAACAATCTTAAAGAATTTTTACTCTGTTTTTTGTAACATCTCTAAATTAATTTAAAAAAGTTGTTTTCATATATTTTAAGAAGTCATTTGCTGTTTGAAGTATTGCTTCAAATGAATCTATTTTACTTTTTTCTGACAAACCAAATATATCTGAAATCTTTCTATATTCCTTACCTTTTCTATGTCCAGAGCCAGTAGATCTCAGTTTCTGTAAATTTCTTAAGAACATAATATGTTCTTCATATCCAACAGCACCATTTGCCTGTAGCCATTTCTCAAGCTTACTTATCCCTTTAATATCCGATTGTTCATTTAAAGGAATGATTAGTTGCTTTTCGTTAAGAGAGTCAATTAGCACTTTAACCAATGCCAATACTAGATGATCAAATTCCAACTGACTGTTTCCAAGAGGTATCCGAATTTGAGTAAGATTATATTGATCTTCCGTAGACAACGGTAAATACAAATCCCATCCATATTTTTTATTCCACTGCTCTCTTAAAGAACTGTAAGCATACTGAAATCTGTGATCCTCCATATTTGATTCTGAGAACATATTACAGAAATCTCTTTTGAAAGAGACTTCACTTAATCCTCCTTCACCTACTATGTTGAAGCTTTTCCAGTATCCTCGCTCACTCTCAGGTAAATATTTTCCTAAATCACCAAGATAAACTACTATACAATTCTTATGATGATTATCTATTTCAATCCCCCATAATGATTGACAACTTAAATATCCGTCTCTAATCTCATACAACTCAGGTCTATTTACATATTTTTGCAATACCTCGCGTTTGAAAAATACAGGCGTTAAATACATTGGAGCATCTGAATTATTCCCAAAGTAATTGCCTAACTTATTTGGATCACATGTGTATAAAACCTCTTTGCCATCCCCATCAACCCCAATGATAAAATCTTCATATGTTTCTTCTTTTTCATATGGCCAGTAACCACATTCCTCAATTGGCACAGGCATAAGAATTTTTTTTCCCATAAGAACACTATATGCATAGGGGGAGTGCATATCTCCACTCCATAATTCGTAAAACAAACCATCTTCTTTGTACTCGTTATTAAACTCCTCAACTCCATAATCGGATATTTTTCCATCAAACTTGGTTCTAATATCGAAGAAAATTAGAATTGCCATCTGTTTTGCTGCTGAATAATTACGCAAGAACTTCATTTTGATTTGGATTGTTGTATCATCAATATATTTAACTGCTTCTTCAGCCTCACCGTTTTCATACATAGCACAATATGATTTACTGATAGTGTTATATCGAAGATTGTTTAATAATATAAACTCCTGTGATAATTCAATATAATTTTTCTCAACACCATAAAACTCTCGGTAATACAGAATAGATTCAAATCCTTCATTCAACAAGTTAGCTTTATACTGATAACCATATATATTATTTTCAAATCCTGGGCAACTTTGTTTGTCAGCAGAAATATCCCAATCAACTTTATGGTATACATCCTCTATATGAGTCAACGAAACTAATCCACACCAAAACACTGCATCTGCTCCATTGATGTCTTTGTGACCAGACACCTGGAGCCATTGCTCTTTTCCTAAATAATTTCTTATATACTCTACATTCTTGGTCTGTAAAATGATTTCTTTTACACTATCCATCAAAATATCTCCTTAAATAAGTTGATTTTTAAGTAATATCTATAATTGATATTTTATACTACCACCGTTTTCCTATATAAATTCCAACTTATCAATTTCTTATTTTTTTGATTTTTGCTATACTTTGTATCAATTAAAAGACACATATTAATCTCAACAATTTAGCCACATTAAAAACCATTACAAGTACGATTGCTCATTATTCAAAATATAAATACGGATGTACTTCAATCTTTTCATGCCAGTCATTGTCTTTCTTTACTATAGTCCGTATCTTTTTACAAGTATCTTTATCTCTTTTATATTCATAACTTACTGAAATTAAAACCCGGTTGTCTTTCCTTCCCCAAACAAGTATCCCGTCTTCTACATCGCTGACATTCTTACCATACCTTCCCAAGTAGCATTTCCATTCTCTAAATGGCAGTATTTCATTTACAATTATTATCAGTTTTTCTATAGTATCAGGCAAATAAAATATAGCCGGATTGGGGCAATTTACATCATCAGCAGCACATACGCTCCTTCTGCCTAAGTATACCTTTACTTGTTTGTTTTCCATATAATTATCTCCACTATTTTTTATTTTAGAAATATATTTAATGCTAAATCCTCCTTTTTGCCGATTTTATCCTTCATACTTAAATTTTTTATCCATAAATATCATACTATATATGAGCAAAAAAGACACCATATTATTTATCCTTTTTTACTCATCATCTTCCTCCTCATAAGCATCTATTGCCATATCATCCACTTCTTCCTCCAGTGTTTCTTCCGATTCTTCTATATTATCCTCACTTTCATAATCATCCTCAAGCTCATTGTAATCCTCATCATCCTCACTTTCTTCCTGTTTTTTCTTGTAAATCTTAAAATAATATCCTGCTCCGACAACTGCCATGACAAGTAATCCTAAAAATATATAAAGCCCTGCTCCTTTACTTTCTTCTTTCTTTTTAGGCTCTTCTTTTACCTTTTCTTCTTTTGTTGCTTCTGTTGGTGGCGGTACCTCTTCTATCTTTTTTACTTCCTCTTTAGGTTTTTCTTTTGCTTCAACCATATTTAGTAAATCATCTTCGCTAACCTCTGTAAGCAGCATGACATTTTGCCCTTCTTCATCATAATTAATAATTAGATGAAAGGTCTTTCCGGACTTTGTTTTAAAGGTAATGAACTGTCTGGCATCAGCAAAATATTTGCCACTTTCATCCCCCGTACTTTCTCCATGATGAATAGGATAGTCCTGATTGGCATTATTTACATTTTCTATAAGTTCCGCCTTTGCACTGCCTTCTGCTGTAGGAATACCTTTATTTATACTATCACTTTGGCTGCCTACCTGATTATCACTTGGAGGCTCTTTTGCCTCCAGCTTATTCGGAAAGCGTACTTCTCTTTCCACATTATCTTTTTCTAAGGCTGTTTCCTTAATTGCCTCAGTTTCTATTTCACTTTCATTAACCTGTGCAAAAACATATGTAGGGTAAA
>CAUQKD010000247.1:0-3526 GCA_963518365.1 uncultured Lachnoanaerobaculum sp.
ACTCAAGAGAGGTGAATAAAAACAGTCTCTTTGTGCCGGTAGTGGGTGAAAAAAACGATGCACATAAATTTTTGGAATCGGTATATGCTGCCGGATGCAGAGCGGCTATAAGTTCAAGAAAAGATATTTTCTTAAAACCCGACTTTAATATAGTACTTGTGGAAAACACTACCAAGGCTCTACAGGATCTGGGCACATATATTAGAAGCAAACTCTCACTGCCGCTGGTAGGTATAACAGGAAGTGTCGGAAAGACCACTACAAGAGAGATGGTGGCACTTGCACTTTCAGATCTTAAGGTATTTAAGACTCCGAACAACTTCAACTCACAGCTTGGAGTACCTGTCACAATCAGCAGAATAAATGATGAAGAGATAGGTGTTATAGAACTTGGAATGAGTATGTTCGGTGAGATGGAGCGTATCGCAAAAATAGTCAAATGTGACTGTGCTGTAGTCACAAATATAGGCACCGCACATATTGAAAACCTTCATACAAGAGAGAATATAAGGTCTGAAAAGTTCCATATAACTGACGGCATGAAGGCAGGCAGTGTGATGTTTTTAAACGCCGATAATGATATGCTTTGTGATCCTCCCAAAAAAGAGGGCATAATATATAAATTTTTCAGTGCCAAGGGAAATAAGGATTGTGATTATTATGCAAGCGATATTGTATTTCACAATGCTCTTCCTGAATTTGTGGCGCATATATGCGGTAAAAGTGTAAAGGTGGCTTTGAATGTATTCGGAGAACATCAGATATCAAATGCGCTTGCGGCACTGGCTGTAGCAGATCACTATAATCTGAACCTTGAGTCTGCAAGCAGACATCTGGCATCTTTTAGAGGCTTTGCACACAGACAGGAACTTTTAAAGCTTAAGAATATCACTGTGATAGATGACACCTATAACGCTTCTCCCGATTCTATGAAGGCGTCGCTTTCTATATTAAAAGATTTTGATGCGAAAAGAAAAGTGGCGGTTTTGGCGGATATGAAAGAGCTGGGAGTTGATGAAACCAAACTTCATAGAGAGATTGGAGAGTTCATATTAAAGAATCTTAAGCTTGATGCTGTGTTTAGTGTAGGAGATTTGGCAAAAGAGATTACAGGCCGTTTAAATACATTTAACAAAAGTTTTGAAAATAATGAAGAACTGGAAAGTTATCTGCTTGAATATTTACAGGAAGGCGATGTATGCCTTTTAAAGGGTTCAAACAGTATGAGACTTTTTGATGTAGTAGACAAAATAAAAAACCATGAAAAATTTATTCGCTGATATAGTTGTAGCAAATACAAATGTGGACAGACCGTTTACATACCTTATCCCCATGAATTTGAGGGATAAGGTTACTCCGGGCTGTCCTGTTTTGATTGAATTTGGAAAATTGACCAAAAAAGGTTATATAATAGATATAAAAGAAGAAAGTGATGTAGATATATCCAGGTTAAAATATATAAAGGATATAGAAAAGGGTGAGCTTGGCACAGATGAAAACCTGCTGCGCCTTGCCATATGGATAAAGCACAGATACGGTGTGACCTTTGATAAAGCTATTTCTACCGTAATGCCTGTAAAGTCAAATGTGGAAGAAAAGACAAGCAATGAAATTTTTTTAAACCGAGATATCGGAGAGGATATTTTGGAAGAGCTTACAAAGAAGCGAAAAGTTGCGTGGGTAAGACTCTTAGAAGAACTTAAGAAAACTGAAAGCCTGCCGCAAAGCTATGTAAATAAAGAACTTAAAGTGAATTCCGCTACAATAAAGAGGATGGTGGAAGAGGGATATATCACAGTAGAAAATAAGAAAAGAAAATCAAATCCGCTTTTGCCTATACTTAAGTCTTTGGGAGTGGAAGATTTTAATGAGATACAGGCGACAAATGAATATATTTTAAATGAGGAGCAAAAGCTTGCGGTGGATATTTTCAAAAAAGACTTTGATGCCGGAAATAAAAATACCTATCTGCTGCACGGTATTACAGGCAGCGGTAAGACTCTTGTATTTATAAATATGATTAAATATGTGATAAGTAAGGGTTTTCAGGCTATAGTACTTATACCTGAGATTTCGTTGACTTATCAGACAGTGCTTAGAATGGCTGAGCATTTTAAAGACAGAGTGGCTATAATCAATTCAAAGCTTTCAAAAAATGAAAGGTTTTATCAGTTTGACAGAATAAAAAACGGCGATGCCGATGTGATAATAGGTCCGAGGTCCGCAATATTTGCCCCTGTAAAAAGATTGGGGCTTATAGTAATAGATGAAGAGCATGACTCCGCCTACAAAAATGAGAATGTACCTACTTTTAATGTAAGAGATGTGGCAGGTAAACTTGCAAATATAGCCGGAGCTTCACTGCTTTTGGCATCTGCGACCCCGACTCCGGAGACTTATAACAGGGCCATAACAGGAGAGATAAAACTTTTGGAGCTGAAAGAAAGGGCAAAAAATACCTTACTGCCGAAGGTAAGTATAGTCGATATGAGAGATGAGCTGAAAATGGGCAACAGGAGTATTTTCAGCAACAAGTTGAAAACTTTGATAGAGGACAGATTAAGAAAACATGAGCAGGTGATGCTTTTTATGAACAGAAGAGGATATTCAAGCTTTGTATCCTGCCGCTCATGTGGAGAAGCCATAAAATGTAAGCACTGTGATGTTACAATGACTTTGCACAATAACAATAAACTTGTATGTCATTACTGCGGTTACAGTATTGATTTACCGAAAGTTTGTCCAAGTTGCGGTTCAAAGTATATTGCAAACTTCGGTACAGGCACACAGAAGCTTGAAGCTATGACAAGGGAAGTCTTTCCAAGTGCCAAGGTTTTACGAATGGATACGGACAGTGTTTCAAAGAAGAACAGTGCAAATGATATGATAAGAGATTTTGCAAGGGGTGATGCGGATATTTTGATCGGCACACAGATGATTGTAAAAGGACATGATTTTGACAATGTGACGCTTGTGGGTATAATGGCGGCGGACACCTCACTGTATGTGAGCAATTATAACAGTGCACAGAGAACTTTTGAGCTGCTTACACAGGCTGCAGGCAGAGCGGGCAGAGCAAAGAGCGGTGAAGCCGTGATACAGACATATAAGCCTGAAAATTATGCTATAGTGGCTGCGGCGGCACAGGATTATAAAAAATATTTTGAAAATGAGATTGCATACAGGAAACTGGGAGGTTACCCTCCGGTCTGTCATATGCTTACAGTGATGTTTAGCAGTATCAGAGAGGAAGAACTGAATAAATGTGCAACTGCTATAGTTAATACATTAAAATCAGACAATATTTTCAAAAAATCTGTAATAATAGGTCCTACAGATCCAAGTGTTGTGAAGGTAAAGGACTATTACAGAAAACTGGTATACATAAAAAATGCTAATTATGATATACTTTTAGATATACAAAAAAAAATAGAAGAAGGTCTTGGCTCTTACAGGAATGTAGGAGCGGTATATGACTTTAATTAAGGAGATAGATATGGCAATAAGAGCAATACGAGTAATGGGA
>CAUQKD010000248.1:0-3498 GCA_963518365.1 uncultured Lachnoanaerobaculum sp.
CATACATATGCCTTTTAGTATTTTCCATGGATGCGACTGCTATAGTTCCTTCATTTACAGCAGGATTTGCAATTAAAGCGGTATCATAATTTTCTTTTAAAGGTTCTGCATTGTTTATATTGCCGGATGTAATATTTCCGTCATTACCGGCAGCAACTGAAATCACAATTCCGGCTTTTCTTGCCTTTTCTATAACCTCGTTTTCCGGATAGGCTCTGTTCTCCATTGAAAATCCTGCTGCCGTTCCAAGGCTTAAGTTTATTACATCCGCCTTCAATGTTATAGCATCATCCAAGGCTTTCAACCAAATATCGGTAAATGTTGTAGGATACTCAAGGTCATCTGAAAATACCTTAAGCGCAAGTATTTGTGCATTAGGTGCCACTCCGAAAGTCCCGCTCTCAATATCATTAGCGGCAGCTATTCCCGATACATGCATACCGTGCATTACACCGTAACTGTTACGTAAGTTCTTATTAAAATCATAATAATTATAGCCATAAGGTACTTTATCCGAATAATAAGAGCCTTTTAATCCGTTTTCAGCTATTATCTTTTCTATATCTGTCTTTGTATACATAGGATGTACAGATTCATCCAACCTGAGTGCCTTATGTCTGTAGTCTATACCTGAGTCTATTACCGCAATAACACTGCCCTCGCCTTTATATCCAAGTGTATTCCACGCATATCCCGAACCTATTATACTGTTGGATGACTTAAGATAAGGTCTTTGAAACTCCTGTGATACATACACACTTTTTACTCCCGGAAGCGCTTCTATTTTTTCTATCTCAGTCGCATCGGCACTTAGTGATATTCCGTTAAATATGGTATCATAGTGCCTTACTTCCTTAGTATCCGCCTTTATATCCTCATTTTTTATATCTTTTACAAGCTTATCCTGATCTTCTTTCAGCTCCTGCTTTTTTTCATCTATAAAGGAATCATCCAGTTTATCATAGTCCATATCTTTATTTATGGCTTCTTCTACCAAGGAGTCCTTATCAAGCTCTATTATAAGCCTCAGCTCTTTGGGCTTGTCTTCATTTTTTTCGGCATCGGTATCAGCCGAATTTAATTTTTTATCTGCCTCTTTTACATACTCAGAAACTCTATCCCCTTTATTTTGTGCCGCAAATCCCGGTTTAGCTGTAGAAACCAAGGGATTTATAAGAAGCACTGCACAAAACAAGGCAAGTTTTTTACTTATTCTATTCATAACTCACCTATTCTATAATTATTTTAACTATAAATTTTACCTTGCCATAGTTCTTGTCGTTGATTATAAGATCCTCTTCGCTGCTTACAGCAAGACGATATTCCCCTTTTTGAGCATTTTTTACCTGATGAAGACTATCACCTTCCCACTTTACATTAAGCTTTACTCCGTTATTTTCTCCGCTTAATTTAAGTCCTATAAGTGCTTTGTCGTCAAGGTTCACTCCATCAGCAGCCTTATATCTTAATGTTTTATCCGCATACAAATGTTTATTCAGGATTATAAAGTCTTCGCTCAAATTCTCTGCTGAACTGTCTTTACCGCTTTCATTAGGATTACCTTCATTTATTTTAGGCAAAACTTCACCCGGAGTTTTTTTATTATCGGGAACAATTCCTTCACCGTTTTTTCCCTCCGGTTTTGCTACTACATCCTTATCGTGAGGTGTTACTTTTTCTTCGGTCTCTTTATCACTTTGAGATTTATTTTCTTTTTGACTGTTGTTTCCAAAATAGCTGCTTGACGAACTGTGACTTCTGCTTCCTTTTATTATCTTTTTAACCGGCCTTCTACCGTCAGGTTTATACTCTTCCGGATTTGGCAAAGGTCCTACCTTCCCGTCAGGTCCCAAATTTGTATAGGAAATATTTTTACCGAGGCTTTTTGCCGATTGCAGCTTGGAGTTTGAAAGTTGTACTTCAAAATTTTGGCTTCCGACTGCAATATAGATTTTACTTATATCTGAGTTTATTATTCTTAATTTTCCGTTACTCGCCTTTGAGTTTATAAGTATCGGAGTTTGTATTTTGATATTTTCTATCAAGGCATTATTGGAATTTACAACTATAAAAGCCTTTGACTTGTTATTCTCATCCCTTCTAAAACTTTGAGAGTTATTGATAACTGTAAGGAAGAGTTCTTTAACTATATTCCTTAATTCTCCTCTGTTTAAGACCTTATCCGGCTCAAAGTACTTATCTTTTCCTTCAATAACACCAAGGTTTTCAAGTTCTTTTATATAACCTCTTGACCATGAATGTAATTTCTCATCATCAATAAAAGAAGTTTTCCCCTCAGCCGCTTCAATACCTATATACCTTGCCAGTATATAATAAACGTCTTCCTTTTTCGGACTTTCATAAAGATTTGCAAATGATACATGCTCATCTATTATATTTAGTCCTTTTAATTTCTCTACAGAGCTTTTAATATACTCTTCATTCGCATTTGCATAATTACCTATATCAGCCACATCGGAATCCAAGTTTCCGGAAAGCTTTTCAAGTAATATAATCAAGTCTTTCTTGCTGATATTTACTTCGTTATCTGTATATGTTTTTTGCTCCGCTTTTACATTTGAAGCAAATACAAATAATTGGATACATATAGCTATGCTTAATAACAAAGTAAATTTCATTGCTTTTTTCATACTCATTTTGTTTCTCCTATTTTTATTTTTAAAGTGTTTTTATCTTATTAATTTGTCCGGACGAAAGATAAAGCACTTTAATTTTTTTAATCGCACTTATCGGCTAAACAATATCTATATATACATATTGTAGTAAATTATAGCAGAAAAAACTAAAATGTAAATAATATGTATAATTTTTTTAAAAAATTTAATCTCTAAATAAAAACAAAAAAATCCTGACAAATACAAGGCATTTTATCCTTGTGACTTTGTCAGGATATTTCATTATAAAAAATTCAATTTTCTAAGCTTTTTGATAAATCTTGTTTTCATGACCGAAAATAAACGAACTTTTTGGTTCAAGAGCTAACATAAGTAAATTTCCCAAAACAGCTACCGCAAGCACCTCACCTATTCCGACTGTAAGCATTAAATACGGTATCAAATCAGGTAAACCGTAAGCATACTTCAGCACAAAAGGGATAATAATTGCATTTGCAAGTATCGGCGGCACACATACAAGCCACTTTGAAACACTTCTAAGTCTGTAGCTTACTATCGCGCCTATCAGTGTAGCCAATGTTCCGAATATAATATCGGGAAGTGCCGCTCCGGCAAGTATATTTGCCAAAAGACATCCTATACTTACTCCCGGCACTGCAGCCACTGTAAAGAAAGGCAAAACGCAAAGTGCCTCTGAAATTCTGAACTGGATTGCACCGAAGCTTATAGGTGCAAATGCAAGTGTAAGCACCACATATACTGCTGCTATGACGGCACCCTGTGCCATCATCTTGGTTGTAATATTTTTCATATCTTCTCCTTTAGTTTTGTTTTAGGTGAGGAAGGTCTCGAACTCACCGAT
>CAUQKD010000249.1:0-3475 GCA_963518365.1 uncultured Lachnoanaerobaculum sp.
GTACCGTCTCAAGTATTATAGCACAGGTTTTGTCACTAACAAGATTTTTTACAGACTCGATATCATTATATTTTGCAAATTTTACTCCGGGAATCAACGGATAAAAGTCCTCTCTGTAATGCTCATTTCCCGTTACCGAAAGTGCTCCGAGACTTCTGCCGTGAAAGCTTCCTTCCATAGCGATTATTTCAAATCTGCCGCCTGTTTTTGTACCGTATTTTTTTGCAATCTTTATCGCACCCTCAATAGCCTCGGTACCTGAGTTTGTAAAAAACACTTTTTCCATCCTACTGATTTCAAGAAGCTTTTGTCCCGCCTCTATAACAGGCACATTATAAAAATAGTTTGATATATGCCAAAGCTTATCAGCCTGAGCCTTCAGGGCTTCATTCACTCCCTTATAGTTGTATCCGAGTCCCTGCACAGCAATGCCTGCAAAGAAATCCAGATATTCATTTCCATCGGTATCAAAAAGCTTTATCCCGTCACCGTGGTCAAATACCACCTGATACCTGTTATATGTTTTTAATAATAATTGCTCGGCGCAATCTATTGAATCTTTCATCTTCATAACTGATCTCCTACTATCATGGTACCTATACCTTTGTTTGTAAACATTTCAAGCAAAAGGCAATGTGCAACCCTGCCGTCAGCAATTGTCACCCTGTTTACTCCGTTTTTTACAGCATCTACACAGTTTGAAAGCTTCGGCAGCATACCTCCGCCCATCTGTCCGTTTTCTATAAGCTTTTCAATTTCGCTTATACTTATCTTTTCTATCAGGCTGCTCTTGTCGTTAAAGTCCTTGTATACACCTTCAACATCTGTAAGAAATGCCAGTTTTTCGGCCTTCAGAGCCTTTGCAACAGCACATGCCGCATCGTCAGCATTTACATTGTAGCTTGTATACTCCTTATCAAAACCTACAGGGCATATGACAGGTAAAAAATCTTTTTCCAAAAGGTCAAAGATAATATCGGGGTTTACCTCACTCACTTCTCCGACCAGACCTATGTCCTCACCGTCCACTTCCTTTTTATGGCAATGTAGCAGGGAACCGTCCTTTCCGCTGATACCTACAGCCTTCATTCCAAGCTCTCCTATCATCTGTACCAGCTCTTTATTCACTTTATTAAGTACCATTTCCACAACTTCCATGGTTGCATCATCCGTGAACCTTAAACCGTTTACAAAATGAGGTTCAATATTTACCTTTTCAAGCCATTTGGAAATCTCCTTGCCTCCTCCGTGAACTATAACAGGCTGCATACCTACAAGCTTTAAAAGTACGATATCCTGTATTACCTTTTTCTTTAAGTTCTCATCAAGCATTGCGGAACCGCCATACTTTACAACCACTATCTTTTTATTAAACGCCTGTATATACGGCAGTGCCTCAATAAGAGTCCCCGCCTTTTCAAGTAATTTATCCATAAAACACCTCTTTAACTTCTGTAGTCCGCATTTATTTTTACATAGTCAAATGTCAAATCACATCCCCATGCCGTTGCACTAAAATCTCCCATATTTAACTTTACCAAAGCTCTGACTTCCTTTGCAGACAATATCTTGGTTGCTTTTTCTTCATCAAAGCCTACAGATACACCGTCCTTATATATCAAAATCTTTCCGTTTTCACTCTCAAAGTAAAGCTCCATATTGTCGGGATCAAACTTTTCGCCACTGTATCCAAGCGCACAAAGAATTCTTCCCCAGTTGGCATCATGTCCGAATATGGCAGCCTTTGTAAGTGATGAGGTAACTACAGATTTTGCCAAAGTTCTTGCAGTCTCCTTAGTCTTTGCACCCTCTACCACCACTTCAAAAAGCGCTGTTGCTCCCTCACCGTCTCCTGCAATCATCTTTGAAAGAGCGGTTGTGACGAAATTCAGATTGCTCTTAAATACCTTGTATTCCTCACTGCTTTCACAGGCTATCTTTTCATTATCCGCAAGTCCGTTTGCAAGTATTATAAGAGAATCGTTTGTGGATGTATCACCGTCCACACTCACCATATTGAAGGTATCCACCACATCATCTCTGAGCGCCTTTAATAAAAGCTCCTTTGAGATATTCACATCTGTTGTGATAAATCCGAGCATTGTGCACATATTCGGATGTATCATCCCCGAACCCTTACACATAGCACCCATCTTTACCGTCTTTCCGGATATTTCAAACTCTATCGCAATTTCCTTTGAAACGGTATCCGTAGTCATTATGGCCTTGGCCGCTTCATTGGCAGCCTTCTCACTCTGCTCCAAAGAATTGGAAAGAGATTCTATTCCGGCGCAAATCTTGTCTATAGGAAGCTGCATACCGATAACACCTGTGGATGCCAAAAGTATTGAATTCTCTTCCGCTCCCAGTTCAGATGCCGCCTTCTTTGCGCTCTGCTTACAATACTCCATCCCCTCATCCTTGGTGCAGGCATTGGCAATACCTGAATTTATAACTATTGCATTTACATAAGTTTCACTGTCCGTTATTTTTCTGTCCCAAAGTACAGGCGCCGCCTTTACAAGATTTGTGGTATATGTTCCTGCAGATATTGCCGGAACTTTTGAAAAAATCATGGCCATATCGGTTCTGTTTTTATATTTTATATTCGCCTCTGTTGCACTTGCAAAAAATCCCTTCGGTGCACATATTCCGCCTTTTATTATCTTCATAAATTCTCCTTATATATTGTTAAGATTAAATATACTCTTTATGCCAAGCTTTAAGCCTTGTATAGCCGGTTATGCTACGATACTTGAAATATTTTCCTCATTCAATACAAGCTCATAGCTGTTTATATCCTTATTTTGCTTCCAGTTTTGACTCTTCCAAAAAATATTTCCTGCAAGATTTTGCTTGAATGCTATAAGAGTTATCTTACTTATTCCTTCGGCATTTACCCTCTCTATAGCTTCCTTTACCATCTTTCCGGCTATATTCTCTCCTCTGCACTTTGAATCCACACATACATGGTAAAACGTCGCCTGCCTGCCGTCATGACCTGAAAGTATGGTTCCGACTATTTGATTATTCTTTACAGCCACAACACTAAGCCCCATATTTCTGTCAAGAAATCTTTTTATATGTTCAAAATCATCATCAACAGCCCTGATCCTGAAACCCTTTATACTTTTCCAAAGCGCCATCACCTCAGTGTAGTCCTCGATTTTCATTGTCCTTATTTCTATATCTTTTTTCATCATATTGACATCGGTAAACTTTTTAATCCACATTCTTCATCTACCCCAAACATTAAATTCATATTCTGGATGGCCTGGCCTGCCGCTCCCTTTATAAGGTTGTCAATGGCAGCGGTCACCACTATCCTGTTTGTCCTCTTATCTATTACATAGCCTATATCCACAAAATTGCTTCCCTTTACAAATCTTGTCTCCGCATTTTCGTTTTTTCTAAGAAGCCTTATAAACTTCTCATTTGCATACTCTCTCTCATAGGCATTTTTTATATCTTCTTC
>CAUQKD010000250.1:0-3462 GCA_963518365.1 uncultured Lachnoanaerobaculum sp.
CAGAGGAAAGTAATGCAAACAGATATAACAAAGCTATTAGGTATAGAATATCCGATAATTCAAGGCGGTATGGCATGGGTTGCCGAACATCACCTTGCAGCGGCAGTAAGTGAGGCCGGCGGCTTAGGACTTATAGGAGGTGCCAATGCACCTGCAGAAGTTATAAGAAACGAGATAAGAGAGGCAAGAAAGCTTACAAGTAAGCCTTTCGGCGTAAATGTAATGCTTATGTCACCACATGCTGAAGATATCGCTAAAGTAGTAGTGGAAGAAGGTATAAAAGTAGTTACTACCGGTGCCGGTTCTCCTGAAAAGTATATGAAGATGTGGAAAGAAGCCGGAATAGTGGTAATTCCCGTTGTAGCGAGTGTGGCACTTGCAAGAAGAATGGAAAGAACAGGAGCGGACGCCGTGGTTGCCGAAGGTACGGAGAGCGGCGGACATATCGGAGAAGCTACCACTATGACACTTGTACCGCAGGTGGTTGATGCAGTAAATATTCCTGTTGTTGCGGCGGGAGGTATCGCGGACGGCAGAGGACTTGCGGCGGCATTTATGCTTGGAGCTAAGGCGGTGCAGATGGGTACAAGATTTGTGGTAGCCGATGAATCTATAGTAAATGAAGCTTATAAAGACAGAATAATAGCAGCAAAGGATATAGATTCGGCTGTAACGGGAAGAAGCCATGGACATCCGGTAAGAAGTCTTAGAAATGCTATGACCAGAGAGTATTCTAAGCTTGAGGCCGAGGGTAAGAGCTTTGAAGAGCTTGAGTATTTGACACTTGGGACACTTAGAAAAGCTGTTATAGAAGGCGATATAGTACATGGAACGGTTATGGCAGGTCAGATAGCGGGACTGGTAAGCAAAAAGCAAAGTGCAAAAGAAATCATTGACGAGATAATAAGTGAGGCAACTAATCTTTTAAAGAATGCAGGGAGCTTAGTATAAATTATGAAGATAGCATTTTTATTCCCGGGACAGGGAGCTCAAAAACAAAATATGGGCAAAAGTTTTTATGAAAATGATGCGGATTCAAGAGCAGTTTTTGATAGTGTAAAGACTGTAACGGGAATAGATGCATGTGATCTGATTTTCAAAGATAATGATGAATTAAACAATACAAGATATACTCAGATAGCTATGGTGGCTACAGGTATTGCCATGTTAAAGGCTGTTGAAAAAACAGGACTTAAAGCAGATATATGTGCAGGGCTTAGCCTTGGAGAGTATGAAGCACTGTATCTTAGCGGTGCGATAAGTGCCGATGATGCAATCGCTATAGTAGATAAACGAGGACAGTATATGTCTGAGATAAAAGGCGGTGCCATGAGTGCCGTATTGTCTTTAGATAATGATACTATCAAGTCTATAGTGGATAATATAGACGGATGCTGGGTTGCAAATTATAATTGCCCGGGGCAGACGGTAATATCAGGCACCAAAGAAGCTGTAGCGCTTGCAGGTGAAAAATTAAAAGAAGCCGGAGCAAAGAGAGTACTGCCGCTTAAGGTAAGCGGAGCTTTTCATTCCGGGCTTATGAAGGAAGCCGGAGAAAAACTTGCAAAGGTACTTGATGATATCAAAATAAAGGACATACAGATACCTTATGTGGCAAATGTGAATGCACAGATTGTTACAGATAAGGATGAGATAAAGAAAAATTTAATAGAGCAGGTATCGGGCAGTGTACATCTGGAGCAAAGTATAAGGAAAATGATTGAATGGGGTGTGGATACCTTTGTAGAAGTCGGTCCGGGAAAGACTATGGCAGGCTTTATAAAAAAGATTGATTCACAGGTAAAGATATTCAATATTGAAGAGTATGCGGATGTAGAGAATGTATGTAGTCGGATTTTGGAGGCAAGATGAAAAGGTTGGAAGGAAAAACAGCTTTGGTTACAGGTGCAGGCAGAGGTATCGGAGCGGCTATAGCAAAAAAACTTGCAGCTGACGGAGCAATTGTATATGTAAACTATGCCATATCAAGTGAGGCGGCAAAACAAGTTGTAAAAGAGATAGAAGAAAAAGGCGGAACGGCAAAGATTTGTCAGTGTGATGTATCAAACTATGACTCCGTAAAACAGATGATTGAAGATATTATATCTGAGGAGGGTAAGCTTGATATATTGGTAAACAATGCCGGAATTACAAAAGACAATCTGATGATGAGAATGAAACCGGAAGAATTTGATATAGTAATAGATACCAATCTAAAGGGTACTTTCAACACTATGCAAGCGGTTTCAAAATATATGATTAAGAAAAGAAGCGGAAGAATAATAAATATTTCTTCTGTAAGCGGTGTGATGGGCAATGCAGGTCAGATAAACTATGCGGCATCAAAGGCGGGAGTTATCGGTATGACAAAGACCGCCGCAAGAGAGATGGCAAGCAGAAATATAACTGTAAATGCAATAGCACCGGGATATATAAAGACTGATATGACTGAAGCAATGACTGAAGATGCCAAGTCAAAGGTAAATGCAATCATCCCGCTCGGATATCAGGGTGAAGCAAAGGATATAGCAAATATGGCGGCATATTTGGCCGGAGAAGAAGGTAGATATATTACAGGTCAGGTCATCAAGATAGATGGCGGAATGAGCATGTAAATGAGGTGACTATGAGAAGAAGAGTTGTTATTACAGGTATGGGAGCTATCACTCCTATAGGTCTAAATGTAGCTGATTTTTGGGCGAATATCAAAAAGGGCGTGCACGGCATAGGACCGATAACATATTTTGATACCGCTGAGTATAAGGCCAAGCTTGCCGCCGAGGTCAAGGGCTTTGATGCAAAACAGTATATGGATCTGAAGTCGGCCAGAAGGATGGAACAGTTTTCTCAGTTTGCAGTAGCAGCTACAAAGGAAGCCTTTGAAGATGCCAAGCTTGATATGGAAAAAGAAAACCCGTATATGGTCGGAGTGGCTGTAGGCTCAGGAATAGGCTCACTTCAGTCAATGGAAAGAGAGTATTTAAAACTCCTTGAAAAAGGACCGGGCAGAGTTGCTCCGCTTTTGGTACCTATGATGATTTCAAATATGGCGGCAGGAAATGTGGCTATTGCATTCGGATGCAAGGGCAAGAATATAAATGTTGTAACAGCCTGTGCTACCGGAACAAATTGTATCGGTGAAGCGTTCAGATCAATCCTATATGGTGAGGCGGATGTAATGCTTGCAGGCGGTACTGAAAGTTCAATAACCCCTATCGGTGTGGCAGGATTTACTTCTCTTACGGCACTGAATACTACAGATGATCCGGACAGAGCATCAATTCCTTTTGATAAGGACAGAAACGGTTTTATCATGGGAGAGGGTGCAGGCGTGCTTGTTTTGGAAGAACTTGAGCATGCAAAAAAGAGAGGGGCACATATCTATGCAGAGATGGCGGGATACGGTGCAACTTGTGATGCTTTTCATATCACATCACCTGCAGAAGACGGCTCGGGAGCCGC
>CAUQKD010000251.1:0-3405 GCA_963518365.1 uncultured Lachnoanaerobaculum sp.
ACTGCCGACTCTGTTGTAAGAAGTGTAGATGCTACCGAGTTTGCATTCTGAAGTGCCGATCTTGTAACCTTTGCCGGATCCAAGATACCTGACTTAACCATATCTACATACTCTTCTCTGTAAGCATCGAAACCTACACCTACGCTTGACTCTCTTACTTTATTTACAACAACGCTTCCTTCAAGACCTGCATTCTCTACTATTCTGTATAGCGGAGCCTCAAGAGCCTTAAGAATAATCTTAGCACCTGTCCTCTCATCACCTTCAAGAGTAGCTACAAGCTTTGAAACTTCCTTGCTTGCATGGATATAAGCAGAACCGCCTCCTGCAATAATACCCTCCTCAACTGCCGCTCTTGTGGCATTAAGTGCATCTTCCATACGAAGCTTTGCTTCCTTCATCTCTGTCTCTGTAGCCGCCCCTACTCTGATAACTGCAACACCTCCTGAAAGCTTTGCAAGTCTCTCCTGTAGTTTCTCCTTATCAAAATCGGATGTGGTTTCTGCAAGCTGAGCCTTAATCTGAGCGACTCTCTTCTCAATATCAGCCTTTGCGCCCTGTCCGTCAACGATAACTGTGTTCTCTTTTTGAACTTTAACACTCTTTGCACGACCAAGATCTGCCAAGGTGGCATCCTTAAGGTCAAGTCCGATTTCCTCACTGATTACCGTACCGCCTGTAAGTACCGCTATATCCTTAAGCATATCTTTTCTTCTGTCACCATATCCGGGTGCCTTAACAGCCACAACATTAAATGTACCTCTAAGCTTATTTACAATAAGAGTTGTAAGAGCTTCACCTTCCACATCTTCAGCTATAATAAGAAGCTTCTGACCTGACTTAACAAGCTCCTCAAGAAGAGGCAAAATATCCTGAATATTTGAAATCTTTTTATCTGTAATAAGGATATAAGGGTCATCAAGGTTTGCTTCCATCTTCTCCATATCTGTACACATATATGCAGAAACATAACCTCTGTCAAACTGCATACCTTCTACCAAATCAAGCTCAGTCTTCATTGTCTTTGACTCTTCGATAGTGATAACACCCTCATTAGTTACTTTCTCCATAGCATCTGCTACCAGACCGCCAACCTCATCATCACTTGCAGAAATAGCGGCAACTCTTGCAATCTGCTCCTTGCCCTTTATAGGCTCACTCATCTTTGCAATAGCCTCTACAGCAATATCTGTAGCCTTCTTCATTCCTTTACGTAAAACGATAGGGTTTGCTCCCGCTGCAAGGTTTTTCATACCTTCATTAATCATTGCCTGTGCAAGAACTGTAGCTGTTGTTGTACCGTCACCTGCCACATCATTTGTCTTTGTAGCAACTTCCTTTACAAGCTGTGCACCCATATTCTCAAATGCGTCTTCAAGCTCTATTTCTTTAGCAATAGTCACACCGTCATTTGTGATAAGCGGTGTACCGAATGACTTATCAAGTACAACATTTCTTCCCTTAGGTCCTAATGTAACCCTTACTGTATCTGCCAGCTTATTTACACCGGCTTCCAATGCTTTTCTGGCTTCTACGCCATATTTAATATCCTTAGCCATATTTACCTCCGTCTAATCTATCTAAAATTTTATTCAATCACCGCTAAAATATCATTCTGCTTAACAACGATATACTCTTCCTTGTCAAGCTCTACCTCTGTGCCGGCATACTTTGAATAAATTACCTTATCGCCAACCTTAACCTGCATTTTTATTTCTTTTCCGTCTACAACTCCACCGGGACCGACAGCCACAACCTCCGCCTGTGACGGTTTCTCCTTTGCCTGACCCGGAAGCACTATACCGGATGCAGTTGTCTCTTCAGCAACCAACTGCTTTAAAACCACTCTATCAAATAAAGGTACTAACTTCATTTCGTATTCCTCCTAATAATTTATAAAATCAACTATGTAGTTTTATACCACTTTTTATTAGCAGTGTCAAGACTTGAGTGCTAATTTTCTAAATAATTTAAAAACAGCCATAACTTTAACAGTTAACGGCTGTTTTAATCTATTTCCTATTTAAAAAATTTATCATATATTCCAAACACAAATATAAATATAACTATAATCGGAAGTATATAGGTAAGATAAAATCTCATCCAATTCTTCATCTTCATACCCTCTCCCTTATCACATTCTTTGAGATAATTATCCCATCCCCAGCCATATCTGCTGACACAAAACAGTAGATATACCAAAGAACCCAGCGGCAATATTATATTACTTACTAAAAAATCTTCAAGGTCAAGTATTGTACCCCCAAAAGGAGTAAGCCATCCAAAACTCCATATATTAAATCCGAATACACATGGAAGTGAAAGTATTATTATTAGGATTAAGTTAAAAAGGCTTACCTTTTTTCTGGTTTTCTTTGTAAGATCCATACCACAGGATACTATGTTCTCAAATACTGCAAGCACTGTAGAGAATGCCGCAAATGACATGAATATAAAAAAGAAGCTTCCCCAAAGTCTTCCAAGAGGCATTTTATTAAAGATATTCGGCAATGTTATAAATATAAGAGCCGGACCCGATGTCTGATCTACACCATATGTAAATGTTGCCGGAAAGATAATAAGTCCTGATACTATAGCTACAAATGTATCAAGTATAACTATTGTAACAGATTCTCCAAGCATACTCCTGTCATTACTTATATAACTTCCAAATATCAGCATTGCTCCTATTCCAAGGCTAAGCGTGAAAAATGCCTGATTCATCGCACCTGTGATTACATTTCCGACACCGGTTTCTTTGATTCTGCCTATATTCGGTACCAGATAGTACTTAAGCCCTTCTGCGGCACCCTTTAAAAAGAATGAGTTTACAGCAAGTATAATCATTACTACAAGAAGTATAACCATCACTATCTTTGTGATATTCTCCAAGCCTGCTTCAAGTCCTCTTGATACTATGAACATTCCTAATGCTACTACTACCACCATCCAAAATATCATTATACCCGGCTGTTTAAGCATAGTGTTGAATGCATTTAACACTCCGTCAGAATCAAGTCCTTCAAATCTGCCTGTTACTGTCAGGTAGAAATAATGCAGCATCCATCCTGTTACAGTAGTATAAAACATCATCAAAAGATAATTACCTATAAGTGCCACTATTCCATGTATATGCCACTTAGTACCTGCCGGCTCAAGTTTTTGATATGCCAACACAGGACTCTTTCTTGCCGCTCTTCCTATTGAAAACTCCATTGTCATTATGGGTAGTCCAAGCATTACCAAAAATATCAGATACAGCAGTACAAATGCACCGCCTCCACCTTTTCCTGTCATATACGGAAACTTCCATACATTACCGATACCTATCGCACATCCGGCTGAAATGAGTATAAACCCAAGCCTGGACTTTAACCTTTCTCTTTCCAAAATATCCTCCTACTA
>CAUQKD010000252.1:0-3399 GCA_963518365.1 uncultured Lachnoanaerobaculum sp.
TAGTTACATTATAACATGTAACGGAGAAAGATGGTTATCGTTAGCCATCTTTTTTATATAAAAACTTAGGGTGATGTGACTCATTTTGAGTCACACCACCCTTCCCTATGACTGTCATTTCCCGACAGCCCTTCTTGATTTAATATATCCTTTATAGTTTCACTATCCTTGTACCGTGTACGGCGGTAATGCTTGGAAACTTTTTAATCAACTTATCTACATTTTCAAATGTAACTCCTCCGCCCGGCATTATATTTATATTATACTTTTTTGCAAAGGAAATATATTTTTTCAGAGTATCTATATTATCAAAAATATCATTATTTTCGGCACTTCCATGTGTAAGTATTGTATCCACTCCAAGCTTTGACAAAGTCTTTATAGCTTCAAGCCTCTTTTCAAGAGCTTCTTCAGGCTCAAGACCCTCACCGATACGATCAAATGCCATATGGAAAGTAAAATTCATCTCTTTTCTGAAAAACTTAGGTGCACCTATAAGTTCCTTGATATAGTCCTTATCAAGCTCACCGCTCTCCGTAACGGCACCTATAACGGCTCTTTTTACACCCTGCTTGGCCATCTCCTTAAGATCGTTGTACATAATGGATTTTTCTATATTATTATATACAAAGTCTCCTCCTCTGACTCTTATCATAACAGCCAATTCCACATCATTGCTGTCGCAGATAAACTTTGCGTAATCTCTTACCGCCATACTTACTGTAGTACCACCCACTGCCAAATTGTCACAAAGCTCAATTCTTGTTGCTCCTGCATGAATCACATCTTTCAAATAAGTAACATTTTCAATACAAGCCTCTAAAATCATGTTCTCTCCTTATTTCAATTCTATCTCCACCACGAAAATCTCTATCATACGGCAGTGGATAACACACTATCATTCGGGAAAACTTCCCCCTGTTATGTCTATTATATTCTACAATTATGCATTCGTAAATACTAATAAGGCTTTTGCCAATACAATTTATAATTTTTTTAATATTTTATAAAATATTTTTAAACATTGCCATTTAAATATTATATTCTATCAAAATTATACTATAACAAAAACCACCCGGTAAAATTTTGCTTACAGGTAGTTTTTCCTTTTCTTAAAAAATAATAAAATAAAAACACATATTAATTGTGCTTGCATCGTTAGAATCTTAAGGCTTTATATAAGGCTTATTGTAAGGTTCGTCAATCTCAATAGTAGGTGCGACATTCTCCTTAGTCTCATTTTTATTGTTACCCGTATCCTTTTTTTGTCTTATTTCGTCTCTGCTGCTTGAGCCGTCATTATATGATGTCCGTAAACCAAGGAATAATGCTCATTTAAAGTACCGTCACACAGACTGCTTAAGAAAATAGCCCCTGCAAGTGAAAAGTTATCGTCTATATCTTTATTCGGATACTCGGCATCATCGACACACTGAACTACCGGGTAGTTTATATTTGTATCAAAGATATTAAGCCATGCCATAATATCGTAATATTTTTCAAACAGTGCTTCCACATTTAAGGTATCATTCTCATTTCCGGCATTGCCGGGGGCATTCTTAATATTTCACTTGAAAGAGATGCCTCTTTGTACACATGGAAAACATCATAGAGTGAGTATGCGCTGAATAAGAACGTTATCACCGCCATAAGAATAGCGATTATATCTATAATCCTATTTTCTATGTATGCACATTTTCCTATAACATTCATTCTTAGTTCTCTTCTTCTCTTTTTCTTCTTCTCAAGAATACAAGAATGAATAAGATACCTGCTCCAATCATGATTGCAAACTGTGCAATACTCATTGCTTGTGGTGTCCACAGTAAGAACAATACATCCATATTTGTTCTGTTTGACATACTTCCGGTCTGATTACTTATTTTCAGTGTAAGGTCATAGATTCCGTCCTTATCCGGATCTTCCACAGTCTTACTTATACCAGTCCTTATTCTTCTGTTTGAAATAGTTCTTCCTTCAGGCTCGTATACAAGTTCAAGATATCTCATTTCATTAGATGAAAGTACTACCAAATTTGTACCGTTCACCGTATATCTAAGTCCTTTAAAAAGGCCGATTTCTCTTTCTATTTGCAGTACATTATTTACTACAGTTCAGTTTGACATTACAACTCCGGCATATTTATACCTCATACCCACTATGCCGGTATCAAGTTCTATGGTAGTTATTTTATCATTGTCATTACCGAATACTCCGTTATTATTGTTTTTAAATAATTCAAACTTACTTGGATCTGCAGTTATCTCATTGCCGTTTGTATCGACATATTTTACATTCACATAAAACCTTGCTGCTTGCCGAGTCCCAATGTAATGAAAATGTTGAAAGACTGTCGGTACTGAAATTAGTTGTAATACTGTCATCATCTTTATCTTTGGTAAGAGCAATATCATCCACCTTGGATATACTCTCATCATCATTTATATGATATATTTTAACATACTCAGGATTTATCCCCTTAGGTACCAGTCCGCTGTCAAGCTTTATATTTACATAAACTTGCTTTAGCGGTTCCACCTCACTACCGCTTTCATCTTCGAAATGAATATCCAAAGATATGGTGCTGTCTACATATTCTTCTCCCTCAGTCACATCGCGTCCGGAACTTTCATCATCTGTAACGGTCTCATCAGTAAACGATTTTTCTACATTATCTATATATAACTTCAGTATTTTCACTTTCTTTATCTCCAGACTTGGTTAATGTTTCTTTTGAATCCGTATCACTATTTAAATTCTTTAAAAGTAATCTTTTTACATCTTCTTTATCATCCACTCCGGATGTCTTAAGAAGAACTTCTCTGTCGAAACTTCCTTCAGGTGCACTGACTATTACACTTATACCGTCAAGATTCACCTCATACCTTCCGGCATTTGTCGGTGTTGCCACTGCACCGTCAGATGTTATCACCATATCACTAAACTCCGAGTTGGACGGTGTTGCTATATTTGCAAGCGTATCCTTAAACAAGTAAGCAAGTAAACATACAAAAAAGACCGCTAAGATCTTCTTGAAATGTTTGTATATAAAATTTAAAATTCCTACTCACCTTCCTCTAATAATTTATATTGCATCCAATATAATATATGTCTATAAATTTTTAAATAGAAAAATTTAAAAATACTACCGGATCTTTTCACGGTAGTATTTTTATAATAACGCTTATTTTACTTCTTACCTCTCTTTGACATCGCAAGTATACTCTGCAAAATTATAAAAAATGCAAGTATGGCAGCTATTATAATTTTTGTCCACCAGGAAGATAATGTTCCCTGAAAACTTACAAAAGCTTCAATGGTACCTTTTATCAGTACCCCAAATAAACTTCCGAATACATTTCCGACTCCGCCTGTAAGCAGTGTACCTCCTATAACCGA